>JAFOHH010000124.1 GCA_017421905.1 Clostridia bacterium | reverse complement strand
GGTTACTCCGCCGCCCTCGCTATGCAATATCTATAAAGAATTGAAAAGCGATTTAGGAGTGGAAAACCCTGCGAACTACGGCTGCTTGCAATACTGGGCAAAACAGGGCGTTTTGCTGCTTAACACCGTTTTAACCGTGCGCGCGGGGCAAGCAAACAGCCACCGCGGAAAGGGCTGGGAAAAACTGACGGACGCTATTATCGGCAAGCTTTCTGCGAGAGAACAGCCCGTGGCGTTTTTGCTGTGGGGAAACCCTGCACGCGCCAAGAAAGCTTTGATTGATTGCGAAAAAAATTTGGTGCTGGAAAGCGCGCACCCAAGCCCCCTTTCTTGCAGAAACTTTTTTGGATGCAAGCATTTTTCCAAGGCAAACGACTTTTTAAAGGCGAACGGTTTTCCTCCCATCGACTGGGATTTAAACAACGACCCCAACTTTCGTGCATAACGAAATTAGCAAAGAGCGTTAAAATGGCGAAATTGAGCGGAGAGCGTTAGAATAGTGCACTCCGTTTTTTTTGAAAAAGTTCTTTTATTAGCCGCCTGTTTAGCCGATGCGGAAAAGCGACAAAATTTTCCCTTTCAGCGTTTTTTCTTCTTTAACAAAAGAAAGAATCGGGTTGTGTTTTTGTACGATTTATGATATAATACATAATTAAGAAACAAAGTTTTGCAACGCACCCCTTGTGCGCGCTTGATAAAATGGAGATCCATGAAAAAATTACTGTTTGGAAAAATTAAAGAAGCGCTTATTTCGGTACTTCCGGTAACGCTGATTGTAATTCTTTTAAATTTCACGCCACTGATTCATTTTAGCGCGCGCGAGATTTTAATTTTTAGCGGTTCTGCCCTATTTTTAATTTTAGGGATTGGATTTTTTACGCTGGGCGCGGACGTTGCTATGACGCCGATGGGCGAATACGTGGGTTCCGGTCTTTCCAAAACCAAAAATTTGAAAATTTTGCTTTTGGTATGCTTTGCTCTTGGGGTTTTGATTACCGTTGCAGAGCCCGACCTTAGCGTGCTTGCAGGACAAGTGGGCAGCAAGCTGATTATTATCTTCGTAGGGCTGGGCGTTGGGCTATTTTTGGTGCTTTCCATACTGAAAATTGCTTTAAAAAAAGACCTTGCAACCCTCCTTATTTACTTTTATATGGTGCTGTTTGCTTTGGCACTTACTGTGGTTGCGATAGACCCTGCTAAATTGCAGCTCCTTCCCCTTTCGTTCGACTCCGGCGGCGTAACGACCGGACCGATTACCGTTCCCTTTATTATGGCACTTGGCGTGGGTATTGCCGCTACCATCGGCGGTAGAAACGTAAGTGAAAACAGCTTTGGACTGGTTGCGATGTGCTCGGTAGGGCCTATTTTAGCCGTTCTTTTTTTAAGCATTGTAAGCGGCGGCGATATTTCCGCCCCCAACACCGACGGATATCAGTTTGCAGACGATTTTTGGGGAGCGCTTTCTCACACGATCCTTTCTACAACGAAAGACGTAACGCTGGCGCTTGGTCTGGTGGTTGCCTTCTTTTTTATCATTAACTTTATCTTTTTAAAGCTACCCAAGAAAAAACTATTACAAATATCCTTTGGCACGGTAATTACCTATATTGGGCTTATCGTATTTTTAACCGCGGTACACGTTGGGTTTATGCCCGTTGGCTTTAAGCTGGGCGAGGACCTTGCCGCTACCTCCCCTGCCGTTGTTTCCGCCGTGGGATTTATTTTGGGGCTTGTTGTCGTTTTGGCAGAGCCTGCCGTACACGTTTTGAATAAGCAAGTAGAGGAAATTACCAACGGCACCGTTTCTAAACGGGCAATGATGATTGCCCTTAGCGTGGGCGTGGGGCTTTCCATTTGCCTATCCGTAATTCGCATCGTGTTCGGCTTTTCCATTTTGTTTTATTTAGTTCCCGGATATTTAATTTCGCTTGGGCTTTCCTTTTTCGTACCCAAAATTTACACAGCGATTGCATTCGACTCCGGTGGGGTTGCCTCCGGACCGCTTACTTCTACCTTTATTTTGCCCTTTGCCATTGGCGCGTGCGTGGCGTTAAACGGTAACGCTAGCATTTTATCGGATGCGTTTGGCATTGTTGCCATGGTTGCTATGACGCCCCTTATTACCATACAAATGCTGGGCTTTACGGCAATTTCTAAAAAGAAGGTGGGCGAAAAGCTGGCAATGCGCCGCATTTTGGATAAGAACGACGACCATATTATTCGTTTTTTATAGGAGGAAGATATGCCACAAGAAGTTAGAAATACGGCGGCCGATCGTCAGCCGCGCAAGTATAATCCGCATAGATCGCCCGCCCCTAAAAAAAGAACGACGAACTTGCGCAAGCTAAAGCTTTTAATTACCGTAATTGACAGAAGTAAAACGTTATTTTACGTTGATCTTTTGGAGCAATTTGAAGTAAACGTTCAGATGGTGTTATACGGAAAAGGCACGGCGGATTCGACCATGCGAGACCTGCTCGGTATTGCCGAATCGGACAAATCGGTAATTATTTCGTACATCCGCGAGGATAGAGTAAAAGAAGCGTTGGACGTTTTAAGCGAGAAATTCCAAAAGGTAAAAAACGGAAAAGGCATTGCTTATACCGTTTCTTTAGACAGCTTAATAGGCGTTTCGACCTATCGGCTGCTCAGTAACGATCTAAAGTAACACCTGAAGCTAATACATACATTTCAAATGCTGCAACTTCTGTTTCAGCATATACACAGTAGTATCCTGGTAACTTGAATTCAATAGTTCCATTTTTACTGTCGATTAATACCCCT
>JAFOHH010000123.1 GCA_017421905.1 Clostridia bacterium | reverse complement strand
ACAAGCTACGATAAGTCCGATTAAAACGAATTTGCCTGCTTTGTATAATTCATAGTTTGCAAGAGGCGCTAAAAGCATTACTTGTAAAGTTTGTAACATAACGATTTCCGTCCTTTCTATCTGCTTATAATAAGCTTTTTATACGATACTTAAAAAGTATACCATATAATTTGCGGAATTACAAGCGTTTTTCATAGGTTTTTTAGCGTAAAAGATTTTTTCCCGTCATTTCGGAGGGGATTTCCATACCCATAGAGGCAAGGAGGGTGGGGGCGATATCGGCAAGAATACCGTTTTCTACCGTTTTACCGATAAAGTTTTCGCCTACGGCAATAAAGGGAACGGGGTTGGTGGTATGCGCGGTGAAGGGAGATCCGTCTTCCGCAACCATTTCGTCGGCGTTGCCGTGGTCTGCCGTAATAAAGAGATGTCCGCCGCGGGAAAGAATTTCGTCAACTACGCGTTGTACGCATTCATCCACCGTATGAACGGCTTTTTCTGCCGCGCTTTGAACGCCGGTGTGGCCAACCATATCGCAGTTTGCAAAGTTTAAGATGATGACGTCGTATACGTCCTTTGCAATTTCTTCGATAACGCGGTCGGTTACTTCGTACGCGCTCATTTCGGGCTTTAAGTCGTACGTGGCTACCTTGGGAGAAGGAATCAGCACGCGTTCTTCGTTAGGATTGGGTGCTTCTACCCCGCCGTTAAAGAAGAAGGTTACGTGTGCGTATTTTTCAGTTTCCGCAATGCGGAGCTGTTTTTTGTTTTGCGATGCGAGATATTCGCCAAGGGTATTGGTAAGGCTTTGCGGTTTGAAGGCGATTTCTACGTTTTTAAAGGTAGCGTCGTACTTCGTCATGCAAATCCATTTTAAGTTGAGTTTTTCTCTTGCAAAGCCGCTAAATTCGTCTTCTGCAAAGGCGCGCGTAATTTGGCGTGCGCGGTCGGGGCGGAAGTTGAAGAAAATTACGGCGTCGCCATTACCGATCGTAGCGACGGGTGCGCCGTTTTCTACGATAACGGTGGGGAGAATAAATTCGTCCGTAACGCCGGCAGCATAGCTTTCTTGTACGGCTAGCGCTGCGTTTTGCGCTTGAACGCCCTCTCCCTTGGTAAGCATACGATATGCTTTTTCTACGCGATCCCAGTTGTTATCGCGGTCCATTGCGTAATATCTGCCGCAAACGGAAGCGATTTTACCAAAGTTGAGCTCGTCCATTTTGGCTTGCATATCGGTAAGGAAGCCTGCGCCGGAGGTGGGAGAAACGTCGCGTCCGTCCATAAGGGCGTGCAAATAAACGTTATCGAGGCCTTGACGCTTTGCAAATTCTACGAGGGCGTAGATGTGGGTGTTGTGGCTATGCACGCCGCCCGAGGAGGTAAGACCCATAAGGTGAAGCTTACCGCCGCTGTTTTTTACAAAGGCTACGGCGTTTAAAAAGGCTTGATTATCGAAAAAGTCGCCGTCTTGAATAGACTTGGTGATGCGAGTGAGTTCTTGATAAACGACTCTGCCCGCGCCGATGTTGAGGTGACCCACCTCGGAGTTGCCCATTTGCCCTTCGGGAAGGCCTACGGACATACCGCTTGCGCCGAGCTGAGAGGAGGGATATTTTTGCAGTAATGCGTTTACGTTTTTGCTACCGTCTACCGAAATGGCGTTGCCTGCCGATGCAGGGGCAAGGCCGTAACCATCCATAATGACAAGAGCAACCGGTTTTTTTGCCATAATTTTCCCCTTATGCGTTGTAATGAACGACTTTGCTGAAATCTTCTGCCTTTAAGGACGCGCCGCCGATTAAGCCGCCGTCGATTTCGGGCTGAGCCATGAGGTCGTGAGCATTTTTTGCGTTCATGCTGCCGCCGTATTGAATGCGGATTGCTGCGCCGCACTTGCTGCAAACCTTTTCTACGAGAACCTTGCGGATGAATGCGATGGTTTCGTTAGCTTGTTCGTTCGTAGCCGTTTTGCCCGTGCCGATAGCCCAAACGGGTTCGTAAGCAACGACAACTTCTTCGGGAAGGTTGAATTCGGTAAGGTTTGCAAATGCGCCAAGCACTTGACGTTCCAAAACCTCTTCGGTTTTGCCCGTTTCTCTTTCTTCTAACGTTTCGCCAACGCAGATGATGGGCTTTAAGCCGTTTTTAAGAGCTTGATAAGCGCGCTTGTTTACCGTTTCGTCCGTTTCTGCAAAGTATTGTCTGCGTTCGCTATGGCCGATGATTACGTATTCTACGCCGATTTCCTTGAGCATTTCTGCGGAAATTTCGCCGGTGTATGCGCCTTTATCTGCAAAGTGAACGTTTTCTGCGCCGAGGTGAATATTCGTGCCCTTTACGAGTTCTGCCGCTGCGGGAAGAAGGGTGAAGGGTACGCAAATAGCTACGTCGCATTCTGCGTCTTTTACCAAGGGAATGAGCTCTTTAATAAGAGCCGTGCCGCTAGCGATGGTGTTATTCATTTTCCAGTTGCCTGCAATAATGGGTTTTCTCATAATAGTTTCTCCTAATTGAAATTTTTTGTGCGCGTTGCGCTTATAATAGGCGTTATTTATAGGAAGAAGCGGGACGACGCCCGCTTCTCGATCATTTAGTTAGCAGGATTTTTCGTTAAGGCATTCGATGCCGGGGAGCTTTTTGCCTTCGAAGAGTTCGAGGGATGCGCCGCCGCCGGTGGAAATGTGGGTCATTTTATCTGCAAAGCCGAGCGTTGCAACTGCTGCTGCGCTGTCGCCGCCGCCGATGATGGTGGTTGCGCCTTGTGCTTCGGCAAGAGCTTCTGCTACAGCGATAGTACCTGCTGCGAGAGTGGGGTTTTCAAATACGCCCATAGGACCGTTCCAGATAACCGTTTTTGCCGATTTAACTGCTTCTGCATAAAGAGCGCGAGTCTTAGGACCGATATCCATGCTTTCCTTATCGTCGGGAATAGCGTCGAGACCAACGACTTCTACTTCGATGGGAGCATCGATAGGATCGGGGAAGTTGCCAACTACGCAGTCTACGGGAAGAAGGAGGTTTTTACCGAGGTCTTTTGCCTTTTGCATCATTTCGGTGCAGTAGTCGATTTTGCTATCGTCTACGAGGGAAGTACCTACGGAGTATCCTTGTGCCTTTAAGAAGGTATATGCCATACCGCCACCGATAACGAGGGTATCGCACTTTTCAAGCAGGTTGTTGATAACGTTGAGCTTGTCTGCAATTTTTGCGCCGCCGAGAATAGCAACGAAGGGACGAACGGGGTTTTCGAGCGCGTCTGCCATAACGGAGAGTTCCTTTTCGATAAGGAAACCGCAAACTGCCGTTTTAACGAAACCGAATTCTGCAATAGCAGCGGTAGAAGCGTGAGAACGGTGAGCCGTACCAAACGCGTCGTTTACATAAATATCGGCAAATGCTGCGAGTTCTTTACAGAACGCTTCGTTTCTGCCTTCTTCGCCTGCGTCGAAACGGAGGTTTTCAAGAAGAACAACTTCGCCTTCCTTAAGTGCTGCAACCTTTGCTTTAGCGTCTTCGCCAACGATGTCGGTTGCGAAGGTTACTTTACCGCCGAGCAGTTCGTTTAAGCGGTCTGCAACGGGCTTTAAGGAATATTTTTCTTTATCCTTGAGCGCCTTTTTGAGGTATTCTGCCTTTGCTGCTGCTCTTTCTTCTTCGGGGAGCTTTTCTACTGCCTTCTTTTCTTTTTTGCTCAAACCAAAGCCTTCGGTAAAGACGTTGTGGGGTTTACCCATGTGAGAGCAAAGAATTACTTTTGCACCGTTTTCCATTAAATATTGGATGGTGGGAAGTGCGCCTTGAATGCGGTTTTCATCGGTAATTTTACCGTCTTTCATGGGTACGTTGAAATCCACGCGGACGAGGCACTTTTGACCTTTTACGTTTACGTCTTTAATCGACATCTTGTTCATAGCTTTTATCTCCTTAAAAAAATATTTTGCTTACTGTTTTATTT
>JAFOHH010000122.1 GCA_017421905.1 Clostridia bacterium | reverse complement strand
TTGGGAGAGGCAAACACAGGCTTAATTTTGGGGTTTGCAACCAACGCTTTGTAATCTTCGGAATTGTATCTCCCGATTTTACCGATTTGTAAGCCTTTAACGTCGGCAAACAATTTTCTCGTTCTCTTACTTAGAATTTTTACGATTTTAATTTCTCCGTTTACGAGTATATAATCGAAATCGTACACCAAGCGATAGCGCAAAAACCAAGCGGCAAGTCCGATGGCAATAAACACTCCGCCTTTTATAAAAAGAGGAACAACAGACTGTTCTACCGGCGTCCACCAGTACAAGAAAATAATATAATAAAGCCCTAAAATTAGGAATACAGGCGTTACAACAGCCAACATCATACGCAAAACCGTTCTTGTTTTACTGTTGCGCATTTCCACCGTTTCTTCGTAATAATAATCCATTATTTTCTCCTATTTTAATTTTGCAATCGTTACCCCGCGACTGCCCTCACCGTATTCGCCGGGGCGAAATTCTTTAATTTGAGGATGTTTTTTCAAATAACTGCCAACGGCGGCCTTTAGTTTTCCCGTTCCGATTCCGTGAATAATTCTAAGCTCGCTTGCTCCGCCGATAATTGCTTGGTCGATAAAAGCATCGAGGTCCATGAGAGCCTCGTCTACCGTTTCCCCCAGCAAATTAATTTCGGTTACGACGTTTTTAGGTGAAGCCGTATCTCCCCTAGCAACGCTTATTTTTTGCGTTTTCTTTTCCTCTTTTTTCTTGGGTTTTATCGTAGGAACGGATAAATTTTTAATTTTTACCGTAAGGCGCATTTGCCCAACGAAAACCGTTGCCTCGTTCTTTTTAGGATTATATTCGGTAACCGTTCCCGTCGCGTTCATCGAAGAAACGAAAACCTCCGCGCCAACCTTCATATCGTTTGGTGTCGCTTGGCGATATTCCGTTCTTGGAATATTGTCCTCTTCCGCCTTAAACTTGGCATTTTCCAGCTTGTTACGAAGCGTTCTTGCCTCGATTAAATCTGCACCGGAAATTTCTTCTTTTTCATAAATTTCTTTAATTTTTTCAAGCAGGTCGTCCGCCTCGTATAAGCGTTCGCCCACCATGCGGCGCAATTCTATTTTTGCACCTGTGGCCAGTTTTTCTCGCTCGGCAATAAGCTTATCGCGCTCTTTTGCAACCGCTTCGGCATCTTCCCGCGCCTTTTTCTTTAAAGCGGCAAGCTCTTCACGCTCCATATCGGCAGCTTTTCGGCTTTCTTCGGCCTTTTTCAAAACGTATTCAAAGGCAACCTTATGCTCGGAAAGGTTTTCCATCGCTTTATCGGCCAGATATTTAGGAAGTCCTAAACGCTTGGATATTTCAATTGCATTACTGCTTCCGGGGAGTCCGATATTTATTTTATAAACGGGCGCAAAGGTAAAGGGATTAAATTCCATAGAGGCGTTTTCGATGCGCTCGTCTTGGAAAGCAAACTCCTTTAACGCTTGATAGTGCGTGGTAATAATACCAAACGTGCCACGATCCATTAAATCTTTTAAAAGCGCAAGCGCAAGCGCACTTCCCTCTTCGGGATCGGTTCCTGCACCGATTTCGTCAATTAAAACGAGCGTATTTTCATCCGCCTCTTTTACAATGGAAATAATATTCGTCATATGCGAAGAGAAGGTGGATAAGCTTTGCTCGATACTTTGCTCGTCGCCTACGTCGCAAAAGATTTTATGAAAAACTGCCAAATTTGCTTCCGTTGCAGGGACGAAAAGCCCACAAAGCGCCATAACGGAAAATAGACCGACAAGCTTTAACGAAACGGTTTTACCGCCCGTATTCGGCCCCGTAATGAGCAAATAGTGATAATCTCTACCCAAACGGATATCGAGTGGAACGACTTTTGCCGCATCGATAAGGGGGTGTCTGCCCTTTTTGATTTCTACAATTCCATGACTATTTAATTTAGGGGGCATACTTTTGGTTTTATAACCATAAGTAGCTTTAGCGTAATATAAATCCAGTTCCTCTAAAATTTCGATGTTGCGAAGAAGAGAAGGCGCAACTCCTCCAACCCGCTCGGAAAGCTCGGATAAAATACGATCGATTTCCGCTTCTTCTAAAAGGGCTTGCGTTTTGAGCTCGTTATTGAGTTCTAATACAACTTCCGGCTCGATAAATACCGTCGAACCGCTTGCCGACTGATCGTGCACAAAACCACGAATACTCGATTTGTATTCGGCCTTTACAGGAATAACGTACCGATCGCCACGCATCGTAATTAAAGAGTCTTGCAAATATTTAGAGTTATCTTTATGAATAAAGGATTGTAATTTTTCTCGAATTTCCACGTTTAACCGCTTAATTCGAGCGCGAATGGAATACAATTTTTCGGATGCATTATCCGCAACCGTTTCTTCTGAAAGAATTTTAGACGTAATTTCCCCTTCGATATGCGAATCCGCATAAAGCCCGGATGCAAGCGTTTTAATATGGGAAACCGATTCGTCTTCTATCGCAAAAATACTACTGCGCGTAACACGAGAAGAACGGAGCAAACGGGCAAAACGCAATAAGCTGCCCATAGAAAGCGTACCGTGCATGCGCAAACGGTCAAACTCATCTTCAAAGGCATCGAAAAACTCAACCTGCCCAACTCCGTACGTATAAAGCAGTCTACTGGCCTCTTCCGTCATCCGCATGGAAAAAGTTGCCTCTTCGTAAGAGGTGGCAGGGGTTAAAGCGGTAATTTTTGCCTTTGTTTCCGTTAAAACGGCGTACTCGGCAACCCGATCTAACACTTTATCAAATTCAATAGAAGTTAAAAGTTTTTGATTGATCATAGTTTTCCTATTCCACACCGCGCATTAAATGACCTCCCGTAGTCCGCTTCCAAGCCGTGCGGAGCGCAGAAATACGGGTAAGGTTATTCGCAGTAAAATCTTTTTCTTCTTCCGTCATACCAAGGAAGGAAACGAGGTTGTTGGCACAATACTCCTTAGGGAGCTGTTTGGCGTTGTTAAACACCTCAAAACGACAACCGTTTAAGCGGTAGCGGCGAACGGGAAATTCTCTCCCCTCTTCGTCTTTCATAATAAAAACGTCTTCCGCCTTGCAGGTTTTACAGTTTTTGCCGAAGGGACAATAGCACAGTTGCATTAACTTTATCGTCCCCAAGGTAGAAACGAAAGCTTCTTTTTCTCCGATTGCCTTTATTTCCTCTTCGGAAAGCTCCTTAGAAAGGGTAATATCTCCAAGCCCAAACGCTTTTGTTGCCTGGACGGAAGGAAGGTTAAAGAGGTTTGTTTCCGCTCCGAAGAAAACGGCTTTTTTCAAACGTTTTCCCAGCTCTGCCCCGTAAAGGCCTTCGGAAAACAGCCCGTCAAACCGCTTGACGTACGGATAAATGGTTTCGGCGTCTTGATCGGTAAAATAAGGCGGCAAATAGAGATATTTCTCCCCGATGAACGTTTCTGTTTGAGCAAAAAAGGCGTCGATTTCCGTTTTATCGTGATAATTTTTGGGTGCAAAAATCAATTTTTCAAAGGGGGTTAGGTTAAAAGCAAAGGTATCGGAAATCACAGCAAACCGAAGTTTAGAGGACGATACTCCCCTTTGCTTTTCTTCTTGAATCGGTTGCGGCTTTAACTCAATTTTTGCAATGGGTTTTTGATTTCTAATTGCGGCGAAAAGTTGATCGTACCCTTCTCTTCTAAGTGCATTAACTGCGCTTTTTGTCATAAAAAGACCTTCGGCGACTTTACCGCGGCATTTGGTTAACAATACGGGAAGCCCCGCCGTCTTTTTCATTTGCTCGGTAAAATCCGCTTTGGTTAACGGAGCGTTTTGTGCAGGAAACACGTCTTTACTTTCCACAGTAACCGAAACGTTTTCAGCGGTAAAGGTTGCCGTAGCACCTTCTGCCGTTACCGATGCTATAATTTCTACAGGCAAATAACGTTTTTGCGATAAAACCTCGCGACAAAGCGCAACGTCCGTCGTGATATATACTTCATCCCCAACGGAAATATTGCCGCTACCCGAAACGTAAAAGCCGAAGGGTTTAATTTCTTCTTTATGATATACTGCGCCTCCGACCTCTTTGCCGTCGCGCACGATTTTAAAGCCGTCTCCATTTTCTGGATTATGGCGAGAACGCACAAATAGTTTTTTGCCGCGTAATTCAGCAATCGTTCCGATTTTTACGCCTTTATGATTTTGAATGTTAGAACTGATTAAATTTTTATCCTGACCGAAGAAATATCCGCTTGTATAATCGCCTCTATTGTAAATGCGGGAAATTTCGGAGCGATCTGCCCCAGACCCTTCAAGAAGCGTTTTTACATATTTAGTAGCAGAAGAGGTATATTCTTCTCGGCGCATTCTTCCTTCAATTTTAAAAGAAGTTACGCCTGCCTCTACCAGCTTATGGATTTCTTCTCCAACGGAAAGATCGGCAAGAGAAATGGCATAACAGGGCTCGGTATGGAAATTTTTACCGTGAAAGGAATATTTTTTGCGGCAAGGCTGTTTGCATCTACCACGGTTGCCGCTATTCGCCCCCACGAAGGAGGAGAAATAACAATGCCCCGAAAAAGAAGTACACATTGCACCTTGCACGAAAACTTCCGTTTCAATAATTTTAGAAATTGCGGCAATTTGCGCAAGCGGCAATTCTCTTGCCAAAACCACGCGTGAATAGCCTGCCTCTTTTGCCATTTTTGCATAAAAGGTATTACACACGCCCGCTTGGGTTGAAAGGTGCATGGTAAGGGCAGGATAT
>JAFOHH010000121.1 GCA_017421905.1 Clostridia bacterium | reverse complement strand
GCATTGGCGATACCATTCGCGTATCCCTTTCTGCAGACCCTGTAAAGGAGGTCGTTGCCGGTCACGCCATTTTGCAAAGCATCGGGCTGGAAAAAAGCTTCGTCGAGGTTGTCGCTTGTCCTACCTGCGGCAGATGCGAGTGGAACGCTATCGAAATGGCACGTCGGGTAGAAGAGCTTGTTTCCGGCATTAAAACGCCCCTTAAAATTGCCGTAATGGGGTGCGTTGTAAACGGAATCGGAGAGTCTGCCGATGCAGATTTCGGCATTGCAGGCGCAAAGGGCGGCGCGGCCTTATTCAAACAAGGCAAAATTATAAAAACGGTAAAAAGAGAGCAAATCGAGGAGGAATTCCTCACGATGCTCCAAATGGAAATTCAACGTAAAACAGTATGACCGACACTTTAACCAACATATTAGAACAACTACATAATTATAGCGAAGAATTAGAAACCTTAAAGCTGACCGACGTCATCGTAGACGAACGGCGCAAAACGGTGCATTTTTCCTTTCTTTGCGAAAAAACGGTATCCGAAACGGTGCAAGAGCGCATTCTTTCCGCCTTTAACGAGGTTGTTCCGGATGGTTTTCTCGGTGTAACGCTTTCAGTAGAAAAAAAGGTGGCGGACGAGGAGCTTATCGCCCACACCGTGTATACCTACTTAAAAAGTACGCAAAACGCCGTTTCGGCAGAGCTGCGTGCCGAGGACGTTACCGCAGATGCCAGCGGCGCAGTTAAACGCTACCGTATTGCCGTAACCCCCGCAACCTACGCGCTGTTCGAAAAAAACCGCGTTCTTTCCGCGTGCGATAATCACCTATACCGCAATTTCTGTGGCAGTTTTCAAGGCTCTCTTTCGGTGGAAAAGGAAGAAGTGGACGAAGGACCGCTCCCCGAAAACAACACCGTAAATTTCCGTGTAGAAACGGTAAAACTCCGCTCCTTTTACGTAAAGGATCTCACCCCTATCGACGATAAAAATATGTCCCGCACGGCGGTGTATATGGAGGATATCGCCTTTCCCACGGAGGGCGTAGTCCACGCCGGCAGAGTGCTTTCGGTAACGGAAAAGGTAACCAAAAAGGGTAAGCCCTTCTTTATTTTCGAGTTTACCGATACCACAAAAACCATCAAGGTATCTTATTTCACTCGCAAAAACACGTTGGAGCGCGTTCGTGCAATTAAGGAAGGGGATTCCATCATAACCATGGGCTCTTACGACGAATTCGGCGGCTCTCTCCGCTACACGGCGGATAAACTAAACCTCTGTACCTTCCCAGAAGATTTCAAGCCTCTCCCCAAGGAAAAGCGCAAGCCCGCACCCGAATACGTTTTAGTTAAGCCCGAGCAGGTAACCTCCGTGCGCCAAAAGGCACTTTTCGACGTAGAAGAGGACCTCCCCGCGTGCTTAATGAATAAAACCTTCGTCGTGTTCGACCTTGAAACGACGGGAACCGTTCCTTCTGTCGACGCCATTACGGAAATCGGTGCGGTGCGCATTGTAAACGGCAAGCAGGTAGACGGTTTTTCCACCTTTGTAAACCCCGGACGCCCCATACCCAAGCAAATCGTAGAGCTTACCGGTATTACCGACGAAATGGTTGCCGATGCCCCCACCTTTGCCGAGGTGGTAGGCGACTTTTATAAGTACGTAGACGGCGCAATCCTTGTTGCTCACAATGCCGATTTCGACTGCGGCTTTATCCGTTTTCACGGCAAAGAGGCAGGATACGTGTTCGATAACCCTCGCATCGATACGCTCCCGCTTGCAAGAGAGCAGCTCCCTCGCCTTGCCAACCACAAATTAAATACCGTTTGCGCCCATTTTGGCATCGAATTTCAGCACCACCGCGCCGTTTATGACTCGGTAGCCACTGCAGAAATGTTTTTAGAGCTAATAAAGATGAAAAAATGCTTGCCAAACTAAAAAAAATAGTGTATAATATAGATGCTTAAATATGATTGACTGTATTTGAGAGCGGCAACAGCCGCTCTCAAATCTTTTTATAGGAGTAAAATTTTGAAAATTAAAGACCTTTCCGAAATTGAAAACCTTGCCGTAGAGGTGGCAAACGGGTTTGGATTTGAAGTGGTAGAGGTTGCGTTTAAGCAGGGCAGAGAGCCTTCCTTAACCATCTATCTCGACAAAGAGGGCGGCATCGATTTAAACGATTGCGCCGCTTACCACCCGATTATCGATCAGCGTTTAGACGAGTTAGATCCCACTTACGGTGCGCCGTACACCTTAAACGTTTCCAGCGCAGGGCTGGACCGCCCCTTTAAAACCGAGCGCGACTTTGAAAAAAACCTCGGTAACAAGGTAGAAGTCAAATTATATTCCCCCCAACAGGGCAAAAAGTACTTCGAGGGGATTATGACTGCATTCGATGCGGGCACGGTTACGGTAGCAGAAGTAGAAGGCAAGCCTCCCGTGCGCATTCCGCGCAATAAAATCGCAAAAATTAATCAGGGCGTCGATTTCGACTAACCCGTTACTCATCTCACGGCGCATGCGCCAAACGAGAAACTTTCATTTAAAAATTTATTAAGGAGAAAACCATGACAAACAAAGACTTTTTTGCCGCGTTGGAAGATTTAGAGAGAGAAAAGGGCATAAGCCGCCAAATTTTTATCGACGCATTACAAAACGCGCTCGTTGCTGCATATAAAAAGCACACGGGCGATCCTTCGGAAATCGTCGTAAAAATGGACGAAGAAAAGCACACCATCAATTTTTACAGCGTAAAAACGGTTGTAGAAACGGAAGAAGAAGTAGAAGACGAAGAAAAACAAATTTGGATTGAAGACGCGCTAGAGGTTTCTCCCAAAGCCAAGGTTGGCGACGTTTTGAAAAAGGAATTCGTCCCCAAGGATTTTGGCAGAATTGCCGCTCAAACGGCACGCCAAGTCGTTATGCAAAAGCTGCGCGAGGCAGAACGCGACAACACGCTTTCCGCTTTCTCGGATAAAGAAGACGAGCTTATGACCTGCCTTATTCGCCGCATCGAAAATAAAAGCGTATACGTAGATCTCGGTCAAGGCGAAATCGAAGGGGAAATGCTCCCGCAAGATCAAACCCCCGGCGAAACGTATAACGTAAACGACCGCTTAAAGGTATACGTAAAACGCGTAAGAAGCATGGGCAGAAACGCACAAGTGCTCGTTTCCCGTTCTTCCGCAGGCCTTGTAAAACGCTTGTTTGAAAACGAAGTTCCCGAAATTCGCCAAGGCTTCGTTCAAGTAAAATCGGTAGCACGCGAGCCCGGTCAAAGAACCAAAATCGCCATTTATTCCGAAGATTCTCGCATCGATCCCGTAGGCGCATGCGTTGGTAACAAAGGCTCTCGTGTCAACGCCATCGTATCCGAGCTCGGCGGCGAAAAAATCGACATCATTCTTTGGAGCGAAAACCCCCTCGAATTTATCGCTAAAGCCCTTTCTCCCGCAAAGGTACAAAAGGTTATTATGCTTAGCGAAACGCAAAAAGCAGCGCGCGTAGTCGTTTCGGACGACGTTCTTTCTCTCGCCATCGGCAGAGACGGTCAAAACGCACGCCTCGCCGCACGCCTTACCGGTTGGAAGGTAGACGTAAAGAGCGAAAGCTATATGCAAGAGCACGAAGCAGAGCTCGCTGAAAAGGATCTCGAAAAATACGGCGTAGACATCCCCGTAGAAGCAGCGGATTCCGAAGAGGAAATTGCCGAATAACGAACAAACGAGGAACGGTATGGCAGAAAGAAAAATTCCGCAAAGAACGTGCGTTTGCTGTCGCACCACGCACGATAAAAGAGATTTACTCCGCGTAGTAAAAACGCCGGAAGGAACGGTACAGGTGGATACGACGGGCAAGGTAAACGGCAGAGGCTGTTATCTTTGCAAAGACCCCGCTTGTGCGGCTCGCGTTTTAAAAACCAAGCCGCTTTCCAAATTTCTCGGCGTACCCGTGGGGGAAGAGGTTTACGAAAAGTTAAAGGAGGTTCTCCTTGGCTAAAGCAGAAGCATATCTCGGGTTTGCAATTAAAAAACGCAGTGTCGTTAAGGGGTTTAACGCAATCTCTTACGAAAAGCGCGTATTTCTTCTCATTTTGTGTAGCACCGCATCGGAAAACGCGGTAAAGGAAGCAAAATCCTTGGCAAGAAAATTTTCCTGTCCTTTGCTTCTTTCCAAAACGCGCACGGTAGAAGAGCTCGTGCATAAAGAAAACTGCAAATTAATCGCGGTAACCGATCAAGGGTTAGCGCGCGCCATATCGGAGCACGTAGAAAGTGACTTTGATTTCGTTCGGGAGGAGACAAATAATTAATTATGGCTGACAACAAAGAAAAACAGTTTGAAAATATTAAAACCATCGGTGAAATGAAATCCGGCGCAGACTTTAACGCAATTAAAACGAAGTCTGCCGATTTAAAGCGCAAAATGGGCGAAATTCTGAAAAAGTTGGACGAAAAAGAAAAGGAATTTGCCCGCATTAAAAAAGAACAGGCAGAAAAAGAACTTGCCGAAGCTGCAGAAAAAGCAAAGGTAGAGCAAGAGGCCAAGGCCGCCGCTGAAAAAGAGGCGAAAAAGCAAGCAGAAGAAGCCGCAAAAGCCGCCGCTGAAAAAGCAAAGGCAGAAGCCGCCGAAAAAGCGAAAGCAGAAGCCGCCGAAAAGGCAAAGGCCGAAGCTGCAGAAAAGGCAAAAGCAGAAGCCGCAGAAAAGGCTAAAGCCGAAGCTGCCGCTCAAGAAAAGCCTGCCGCAAAACCCGCAGCAGAAAAAACCGTAGCCGAAAAGCCTGCCGCAGAGCGCGAATCTCGTCCCACCTATAATGCAGAACAACGTCCCCAACGTCCCACCTATAACAATGGGGAACGTCCCACCTACACGGGCGGCGAACGTCCGCAACGTCCCTACGGCGACCGTCCCCAAAACAACAACGGCGAACGCCCGCAACGTCCCTACGGCGACCGTCCGCAATACAGCAATGGCGAACGTCCTCAACGCCCCTACGGCGACCGTCCGCAATACAACAATGGCGAGCGTCCGCAACGCCCCTACGGCGACCGTCCCCAATACAACAACGGAGACCGTCCCCAACGTCCCTACGGCGATCGTCCCACCTACACGGGCGGCGAGCGTCCCCAACGTCCTTACGGCGACCGTCCCCAACGTCCCTTTGGCGATAAAGATCAAGGAGCGGCAACTCCTCGTCCTATGGCACGTCCCGCACGTCCGGCAGGCGGAATGGGCAAGCCCGATATGGTGGCATTCCCCAAAGAATCCACCAAATCCTTTGGTCCTGCTAAAAAGAAGGCGGACGGCAAAACGTACGACGATAAAAAGAACACCGTTAGCAAGCGCGCTCTCATTTCTCGCGAACTCACCATTGAAGATTTCGACGATAAGGAAAGCGGCTATCGCAAACTGCGCGTAAAAAAGGCAAAAACCAAGCAAGTTGCGCCGCAAATTAAAATTGAAAAGGCAGTTATTAACACCGAAATTATCCCCTTAAAGGTTCTTTCGGAAAAGCTCGGCATCACCGCAGTAGAAATTACCAAACGCCTCTTTAAGGAAGGCATCATCAAAACGATTAACGACACCGTCGATTACGATACCGCAGGCTTTATCGCTGCCGATCTTGGCATCGAGCTCGAGCTGCAACTCGATAAGACGGCAGAAGATATTTTAAACGAAGCGGTAGAAGAAAAAGACGCTACCGAAAACACCGTAAAACGTCCTCCCGTTATTTCGGTAATGGGCCACGTAGACCACGGTAAAACCTCCCTTCTCGACCGTATTCGCCACGCGAATATTGCAGAAGGCGAAGCCGGCGGCATTACCCAACACATCGGTGCATACACCGTAACCGTTAAGGGAGAGGCAATCACCTTCCTCGATACCCCCGGCCACGAAGCGTTTACTGCAATGCGTATGCGCGGTGCGCAAGCAACCGATATCGCTGTTATCGTTATCGCCGCAGACGATGGTATTATGCCCCAAACGGTAGAATCCATCAACCACGCAAAAGCTGCAGGCGTATCCATCGTCGTAGCATGCAACAAAATCGATAAGCCCACGGCAAACCTCAACCGCGTAAAGCAAGAGCTTACCGAGCACGGCATTTTAATTGAAGAATGGGGCGGCGACGTTATGTTCGTTCCCGTTTCCGCAAAAACGGGCGAGGGTGTAGATACCCTTCTCGATAACCTTATTTTACTTGCCGAAGTGAAAGAGCTCCGCTGCAATCCCGAGCGTAAAGCCAAGGGTGTTATTATCGAAGCCAAGCTCGATAAAGGCAAAGGACCTATGGCAACCGTCCTCGTGCAAAACGGTACGCTCAAAACGGGCGATAACATCGTTGCAGGCACGGTTGTTGGCCGCGTCCGCGCTATGATCGACGACAAGGGCAGAACGGTAAAAGAAGCTAAGCCCGCTACCGCGGTATCCGTTCTCGGCTTAGAAGACGTTCCCAACACGGGCGATAGCTTAATTGCAGTAGAAGAAGAAAAGCTCACCAAGCTCGTTGCAGAAGAACGCCGCAATAAAGAAAGAGAGGCCATGATTCACAACGCCTCCAAGGTAACGCTCGAAGACGTATTCAAGCAAGACATCAAGTCGCTTAACATCATCGTAAAGGCAGACGTTCAAGGCTCTGTCGAAGCGGTAAAGCAATCGCTTGTTAAACTTTCCAACGACGAAATTAAAATTTCCGTTATCCACGCCGCAGCCGGCGCTATTACCGAATCGGACGTTATGCTCGCGCAGTCCTCTAAAGCCATCATCATCGGCTTTAACGTGCGCCCGGATAGCAAAGCCAAGGTTATGGCCGAACGCAGCGGTGTAGACGTAAAACTTTATCGCATCATTTACGAAGCCATCGAAGACGTAGAAAGAGCGTTGAAAGGTATGCTTGCTCCCCGCTACGAAGACGTGCTCACCGGTAAGGCAGAGGTACGCGATACCTTCCGTATTACGGGTGTTGGTACGGTTGCAGGCTGCTACGTTATCGAAGGTAAAATGGTACGCGAAGGTAAGCTCCGCATCTACCGCAACGACGTTATGATTTGCGAAGGCGCAGTACGCCAGCTCAAACGCTTTAAGGACGACGTTAAAGAAGTTGCCACCGGCTACGAATGCGGTATTTCCATCGAAAACTTCAACGATATCAAAAACGACGATATCATCGAATGCTATATTACCAAGGAACAACAGTAAGGTGGCGGTATGGCAAAACGGTTAAATCAGCTTTCGCAAGAATATCGTAAAGAAATTTCCGATATCATTTCCAACAGGGTAAAGGACGACGCAATTTCGGGGCTCGTTAGCGTGCTTTCGGTAGACGTATCTCCCGATCTGCGCCACGCCCGCGTATACGTCAGCATTTTTCAGCCCGACGAAGAAAAGAAAAAGGCATGCTTTGCCGCACTCGTTAAAAACGCAAAAACCGTTCGTTACGAGCTTTCTCGCCGTATGACGCAACGCACCGTTCCCGAACTTACCTTTTTAGAAGATACCACCATGGATTACAGCGACAAGATCAATCGCCTCTTAAAAAGCGTAGAAAAAGACCTTGCCGACTCTCCCGAAGAAGAATAAAAAAGGATATATTATGACCACGCTCGAAAAGGTAGCACAAACCCTAAAAAACGGCAATTCCATTGCCGTTTTTAGTCATATTCGTCCCGATGGCGATACCATCGGCTCTGCGCTTGCCGTAAAATATTTGCTGGAGGATATGGGCAAAACGGTTACGCTCTTTTGCGATGGAGAAATTCCTCAAAAGTTTGCGGCCGTTTGCGATATTACCGCATTTACCTCCGCCCTCCCCAAGCAAAAGTACGACGTGTATTTTGCCGTAGACTGCGCAGACGAACAACGCATCGGTGCATTTTCCTATCTTTTTGAAGGGGAAAAGCCAAACACCGTGCTAATCGATCACCACGTGTCCAACACCCGTTACGCCGCCCTTTCCTTTGTAGAAGACGTAGCGGCAACCTGCCAACTCATTTACCGCTTGGCAGGGGTTTTGGGTGCGGAAATTACCCCGCGCATTGCAAACGCCCTCATGCTCGGCCTTTCTACCGATACGGGGCATTTTGCGCACAATAACGTTACCGAAGAAACCTTCCTCGTTGCCGCCGCTCTTAAAAAAGCAGGGGCAGATTCTCATAAAATTTCGCAAGCAATGTTCAAAAGTCAAACGCGCACGCGCGCCGCATTGCAAGCAGAGGTTATGGGCAATATGCGCTTTTACAGAGAAGGAAAAATCGCCGTTATCTCTATTTCCAAAGCGCAGCTCAACTACTACGGCGCAAAAGCAGACGTAACCGAAGGCTTTATCGACTACCCCTTATCCGTAGAAGGCGTAGAAATTGCTATTTCTATGCTACAAGTGGGGGAAAAGAATTTCAAAATCAGCTTCCGCAGTAAAGGCAAGGCAAACGTCAATCAGCTCGCCGGCGTATTTGGCGGCGGCGGTCACGTACAGGCCTCCGGCTGTATGGTAAACGGATATTTCGAAGACGTAGAAGATAAGCTCGTTTTTCAAGCGTCCAACTATTTGGAGGACTAAATGCAGGGATTTATTTCAGTTATCAAGCCGGAAAACTGCAATTCCACCCGCGTGGTTGCGCGCGTTCGTAAACTCACGGGCGCGGCTTGCGGACATATGGGCACGCTCGATCCTATGGCGTCGGGCGTACTTCCCGTTGCCGTTGGCAAAGCTACGCGCCTTTTTCCCTATCTTATCGAAAAGCAAAAGGTATACGTTGCCGAACTCCTTTTTGGCGAAGAACGCGACACGTTAGACGCCACCGGCACGGTAACGAAAACGACGGACGTCATTCCCACTAAAGAGCAGGTAGAGGCAATTCTACCGCAATTCGTAGGGGAAATTTCCCAAGTGCCGCCTGCGTATTCCGCTTGCTTTGTCGATGGAAAACGCGGCTATGCTCTCGCCCGTCGCGGCGTAGAATTTACCCTTGCCGCAAAAACCGTCCGCATCGATGCTATCGAATACCTCGGTCAAACGGGGGAAAACTCCCATCGCATCCGCGTATCCTGCGGCGGCGGAACGTATATTCGCTCCCTTGTGCGCGATATTGCTTACGCACTCGGCTCTTATGGTACGATGACGGCGCTTTGCCGCACCCAAAGCGGCGTTTTTACGTTAGAAAACAGCATCGCTTTAGACGATCTCACCGAGGAAACGGTAGCAAAATTTCTCATCCCGTCCGAACGCGCCTTGTCCTACCCGCGCATTACTTTAAACGCAAAGTTTACCAAGCGCATTATCGATGGGCTCCCCACCAACCTCCCTAATAGCGACGGCCTTTATACCGTTTTTGGAGAAGACGTTTTGCTCGGCGTGGGAGAGGTTACCGCAACCCGCTTAAAAATAAAAGCTTTTTTAAAGGAATAATCGGCTTATTAGCCTAAACTTATGGAAATTTTAGAATTAAACCAAAAAACGGACTATCCCGTCGTGCTCGCCCTCGGCTATTTCGATAGCGTACACCTCGGCCACCAAAAGGTGTTTGAAGAAACCGTCCGTTTGGCAAATCAATTCGGCGTTACCCCCGCCGCCTTCACCTTTACGGGGGAAATAAAAGGCACGCCCATTCAAACGGAAAACGAACGCCTTTCCCTTTTTGAATCTTGCGGCATAGAGCTCACCGTTATGGCGGAGTTTAATGCGGAAACAAAGGCGATGTCCGGCGAGGAATTTTTCGAAATTCTCACCTGTAATTTCGACGTAAAAGCCCTCGTTTGCGGGTTCGATTACCGCTTTGGGGCAAACGCCGCGTGTACTACCGAGCAGCTTTCCTCCCTGTGCGAAAAAGCAGGAATCCCGCTTTCCGTTTTGCCGCCCGTTACGGTTAAGGAGGAAAAGGTATCTACCTCGGCAGTTAAAACGGCTCTTTCCTCGGGCGAACCTCAAATTGCCGCCTCTCTTCTCGGCAGAATTTATACCATCAGCGGCGTGGTAGAAGGCGGCTACCGTTTAGGCCAAAAGCTCGGCTTTCCCACCGCTAATATAGAAATGAACGACCGTTTCCTGCCCAAAGCAGGCGTTTACGCCGTCCTTGCTAAAGCAGAAGGTAAGCTTTATCGCGGCGTAGCAAATCTCGGCGCAGCCCCTACCTTTTTGCACGATAAGGTGCTGCTCGAAACGCATATTATCGGCTACGAGGGCGATTTATACGGTCAAACGATAGAAGTCGGATTCGTGCGCTATCTCCGCGCCATCCGCAAATTTCCTTCGCAAGAAGCCCTTATCGAGCAGCTCGCGCGCGATCTTACCGCCGTCCGAGAGGACGAGCATCCCGCGTTTGCAGACTGCGAATAGGGAAAGGAGTACCATATGATTAAATTCGGACCCAGCGGAAACAGTTTAAGCTTTTTTGCAGAAGGGTTTTCCAAAACGGAGCAAGCGGCGGCGTTTGTTAAAGCGCGCGGCCTCAACGCTTACGAATATTCCTTTGGAAGAGGCATTATGATGGGCGAAGAAAAAGCAGAGCTTCTCGGCGAGGTGTTTACCGAAGCTGGCGTAGAGCTCAGCGTTCACGCCCCGTACTATATTAACTTTGCCAACCCCTCGGACGAAATGGCGCAAAAGTCCTACGACTACGTGCTGCGTTCGGCAAAAATGCTACAGCTTATGCGCGGCAGCCGCGTTATTTTTCACCCCGCAAGCCAAGGCAAAATGAATAGGGAAGAGGCCGTAGCTTTAACCGAAAACCGCCTGCACGTTCTTGCGGAATTCATTCACCTTAACGATATGCAAAATCTCTCTTTTTGTCCCGAAACCATGGGCAAGCTTGCTCAAATCGGCACGATAGAGGAGGTTTGCCGCTTTTGCAAGGTAGACGACGTTTACCTCCCTTGCGTCGATTTCGGTCACGTCAACGCGCGCGAACAAGGCAGCCTAAAAACCGAAAAGGATTATATCGACCGCCTTTCGTATATGATCGACGAGCTTGGCTACGAAAAAATGAAGCATTTTCACGTGCATTTCTCCAAAATTATGTACGGGGCAAAGGGCGAAGTAAAGCACCTTACCTTTGAAGACGATAAATACGGCCCTAATTTCGAGCCCCTCGCTTCCGCTTTACATGCATTAAAGCTAGAACCCGTCGTTATTTCCGAATCGGACGGAATGCAGGTAGAAGAAGCAAAGATTATGAAAGATATTTACGAGAAATATTGACAAACGCCTATCATTTATGGTAAAATGTCCATATATGGAGAATTCGGGCCACCGTTTTTTCCAAAAAGTAAGGAAACTATGAATAATCGCAACTTTTTAAATAAAAAAGGGGCAGACGCATTTCTCACTTCCGACGAGCAAACGATGTGGTATTTCACTCGGTTCGAAAGCTCGTTCGGCTACGTCGTCGTCCTCCCCGAAAAAACCGTTTATATTACCGACCTCCGCTATAAAGAGGGTGCGGAAAAAACGCTTACCCCCAAGGGGATTGAAGTTTTAACCGCAACGCCCAAAACGGTAATTGAGGTGCTTTCTTCCGTACTCGGCAACGCGGCAACCGTCGGCTACCAGGCCGATTGCGTAACGGTAAAGGAATTTGAACAGCTTTCCGCGCTCGGTAAAAACTTTGTGGATATGTCCACCGAGGTTTGGGAGCAGGAAATGGTAAAAACGGACGAAGAGCTCTCCCTCATCAAAAAGGCGTGCTCCATTACCGAAAAAACCTATCAAAGCATTCTCACCTTTTTTAAAGAGGGAATGACGGAAATAGAAGTGGCTACCGAAATGGAATATCGTATGAAAAATCTCGGCGCAACCGGCCTTGCTTTTTCTACCATCGTAGCGTTTGGTAAAAACGCTTCCGTTCCGCACCACGTTCCCGGCAACACCAAGCTTAAAAAAGGCATGGCAATTTTAATGGACTTCGGCTGCTCCTATCAGGGCTACTGCTCGGATATGACGCGCACGGTTTACTTCGGCAAGCCCGATAAAACCTTCCGCAAAGCGTACGCCGTAGCGTTAAAAGCCCATCTCGATGCAAGAAACGCCATCACCGCAGGTATGCCCACAAAGGATGCAGACGCTATTGCCCGCACGGTGATAGAAGAAAGCGAATTTAAAGGGCTGTTTACCCACTCGCTTGGGCACGGCGTGGGCGTGCATATTCACGAACTGCCCAATTTAAGCCCCCTAGCCACCGCGGTTTTTGCCGAAAATATGGTATTTACCGACGAGCCGGGTATTTATAAAGAGGGGAAATTCGGTATCCGCATCGAGGATACGCTCGTCATTAAGGGCGGCAAGGCCGTCAGCTTAATGAAAACCAACAAGGCACTTACGTACATCGAAAACGGTGTCGTTAAAAAAGCAAAAATATAACATATGTGTTATTGAAAAGGAGATAATTTATGATTTCTGCAGGCGAATTCAGAAAAGGCACTACCATCGAATACGAAGGTAACATCTACGTAGTAGTAGACTTCCAGCACGTAAAACCGGGCAAAGGCTCTGCTTTTGTAAGAACCAGACTTAAAAACGTCATCACCGGTTCCGTACTCGAAAAAACCTTCAACCCCACCGAAAAAGTAGAAAACGCACACATCGAAACCAAAAAGATGACCTATTCTTACAACGATGGCGAACTCTACTACTTCATGGATGAAGAATTTAACCTCATCCCCCTCAACCACGATCAGGTTGAAGACGCTTTAATTTATATTAAAGAAAACGACCCCGTAACCGTAAGATTCTACAAAGGCAACGCATTCTCCGTAGAATGTGAAAACTTCGTAGAACTTAAAATTATTTCTGCAGAACCCGGCGTTAAGGGCGATACCGCTACCAACGTAACCAAACAAGCGGTTGTAGAAACGGGCGCTACCATTCAAGTTCCCATCTTCGTAAACGAAGGCGAAACCATTCGTATCGATACGAGAACGGGCGAATATATGGAACGCGTTAAATAAGTAAGCTTTATTCCTTTATTGTAAGAGGATAAAAAAGACGCCCTGCGGCGAATCGCACGGGCGTCTTTTCGTATGCTTTTTTATTACGGAAAGGCAAGCGTTCTGCTTCTCCTTGGCGTGTTTTTTATAAAAGATAAAAGCTTGCCTCCGCCAACTACTTAATTGAAAACGCATTAAAAAAGCCCTCGCAAAAGCGAGGGCTTTTCATCTAATAAAAAGTTATCTGTTTAAAATAAGCTTGGTAAGGTCTACGGGGTTTACGATAACGCCGTCTTTGTAAACGCGCATATTGCCGGAAGCAATTTCGTCAATCAAAATAACTTCGTCGTTGTTGTAGCCGAATTCAAACTTAATATCCCAAAGATCCAAACCGATGCTCTTTAAATCGTCTGCAACGATTTTAGTAATCTTTAAGGTTTGTTCCTTCATGCTTTCAAACATAGCGGGGGACATAACGCCAAGCGCAGCCAAGCCTTCGCCCGTTACAAGGGGATCGCCCTTCGCATCGTTTTTAAAGGTGCATTCTACGTATCCGCCGGTGAGGGGAGTGCCGTCTTCAATATATTCGCCGTATCTGCGGATAAAGCTACCCGTTGCAACCAAACGGCAAATTACTTCCAAGCCGTGGCCAAAAACCTTGCCGGGGAGCACTTCCATCGTAGCGTCTTCAACGTTTGCGCTAACGTAGTGGGTTTTAATGCCTGCTTGCTTTAATAATTCAAAATAGTAAACCGAAGTTTGCAAGTTAGCCTTGCCAATACCTTCAATGGTCAAGCCAACGGTGTTTTCGCCGGGATCAAACACGCCGTCTTTGCCCGTGCAGTCGTCCTTAAATTTGAGCAAAACGTTGCCGTTTTCCAAGCTATATACGTCTTTGGTTTTACCTTCGTAAATCTTTTTCATAATTGCGCTCCTTATATTAAAAAAATTTTTTATCCAGTAAGGTTTTTTAACAAAGACTATTATATCACAACTTTTGCCGTTTGTCCGTATTTTTAACAGAAAAAAATAACGTTTTTTTAATTTTTTTTTACGAAAAAAGAAAAACGCATCTTCTTTACGCTTTACCTAAAAATATAGCGACAAAATTATTGCCAAAGATATGAAAATTGTGATATGATATAAAAAGTGAAATTTTACAGCATTTTTTGCACGTTGCAAAAACAGGAGAAAAAATGGAAAAAACGGAAAACACGTTTGGCTATTCCAAGCAAGATTACAAAAAATTTAAGCTTTGGGGCTGGCTTATGCTCCTCAGCTTTGGCTTAACCTATCTATTCTTTTATAACGGTAGGCAAAATATCAACCTCGTTATGACGCAAATGGCAGAAGAATTTAACTCCAAAACGGCGGCAATCGGGGTGGTTTCCTCGGCTCTTTTTTGGTGCTATGCCTTCGGCCAACTCGTAAACGGCAGACTGGGCGCGTTTTTTGGCTATAAACGTTTTATGATGTTCGGCGTAGCCGCATCTGCAATCGTAAACGTCGTCATTTCCTTTCAACATTCCATCCCCGTTATCGCCGTGCTTTGGGGCTTAAACGGCTTTTTCCAATCCATGGTATGGGCAAACGGTCTGGGCGTTCTTAACAAGTGGTGGCCCAAAGCGAAACGTGGCTTTGCCTCGGGCTTTGCAACGGCATTTTCGGGCTCGGCACAGGTAGTAACCTATCTTACCATTTTGCTTTGCTTAAGCTTAAATCCGGAATGGGGCTGGCGCGCCGCTTTCCGTTATCCTATGATCCCTATGGTCTTAATGCTCGTTGCGTTTTTCTTCTTTTTTAAGGAAAAACCCGAAGACGTCGGCCTTGCACCTTTCGTAGAAGCAAATGCAGATGGCGAACCTACCGAGCAAGAGGATATCACGAAAAAGGGCTTTTTATACCCCTATAAGGTGCTGTTTAGCGAACCCAAGGTTATCGTATTCTGCCTTATTTCCGCTATTGCAGGCGTGGGGCGCTACGGACTCCTCACCTGGATTCCTACCTATTTTACCGAAGAGCTCGGTCTCGCTATTAAAGACGGTATTTTCAGTTCTATCCTGCTCCCCATCGGGCAAACGTGCGCAATGTTCCTTTTCCCGCTTATTACCGATAAGCTTTTAAAAGGCAAGCGCGAACCCATGCTCGTTATTGCATCCATCGTAACCTTCTGCGGAATGATATGTTTCGCCTTTATCAAAACGCAAACGCTCGCAAGCGTCATCCTCTTCTTCCTCGGCGTATCCAGCATGATCACGGGCGTCGTTTGGGCAATCGCAGGGGATATCGGCGGCAGAGCCTTTTCCTCCACCGTCGTCGGCGTGTTCGATTGGGCGGTTTATATGGGCGCAGCCCTCCAAGCCATTTTATTCGGCTTTGTAAAGGATGCGTTCGGGTGGTCTGCGGTGTTTATCACCATCGGCACGCTTTACGCGCTTATGCTCGTTTTAACCCTCCTTGCGCGCAAAATGAAAACCAAAAACATTTAATTGTATCAATTCTGCTTTTACTGTTTGGTAAAAGAAGATCCTCGCTTTTCAACAAGCGCAAAACAAATAAAAAATAAAGTATATATCTCCTTTTTTTACAAATGCTAACAGTGCAAATTTGTAAAGGAAGGAGATTTTTTTATCGTATGAAAGCAACCGGAATCGTAAGAAGAATAGACGAACTCGGCAGAGTCGTTATCCCCAAGGAAATTCGCAAAACCCTGCGCATAAAGGAGGGCGATCCCCTCGAAATTTATACCGACCGAGAAGACGTGTTATTTCGCAAATATTCCCCCCTTGCCGGCATCGAGGGGGAGGCTAGTGCCCTTGCCGAATCACTGCACGAGGTAACCGACCTCACCGCCGTTATTTTCGATAGCGACGCCGTAATCGCCGCCGCCGGTAAGGATGCAAAAACTCTCGTCGGAGAGCCCGTTTCGGAAGAATTAGAGCAGCTGATGCGAGAGCGTACTACGCGTATTACCTCCCGTCAAGACGGGCGCGTCGTACCCTTGTTTCGCAAGGAAATTATGCACGTTGCCGCTCAAATCATCGTTCCTATCGTATCGGGTGGCGATCTTCTCGGTTGCGTTGCGCTTGTATCTGGCAGGGAAGAATCGCTTAGCGAATGCGAACTGCTCGTGGCTAAAAACGCCTCCGCTTTTCTCGCCCGCCGTTTCGATTAATTATTCAGTTGCCGCTTATAAAAATTGTCGCATCCCTTAAATCGTTGCAGGCAAAAACGTCTTTTCGGCGTGTCCGAAAAGCGTTACATATGAAAAGCAAAAACCCCAAAACCGCCGCGCTCGTAAAAAGCGCGGCTATCATTGCAATCGGCAGTTTTGCGGCAAAAATGATAGGCGCAGTATACCGCGTTCCGCTTACAAATCTTCTCGGCAGCTATGGGCTTGGCGTATATCAAATGGTGTTTCCCGTATACGGAATGCTCCTTACGTTGTCGGGTGCAAGCGTGCCAACCGTGCTATCCAAGCTCGTTGCCGAACGAGAGGAAGAAGAGGGGAAACGAATGCTGCGCGCCGCCCTTACCTTGCTCCCTGCCATCGGCTTTTTCTTTGCGTTGCTCATGGCGATTTTTAGCCGACCGCTCGCCCGCTTGCAGGGAAACGCCGATGCACGCTATTGTTACCTAGCCTTAGCGCCCTCTGTGTTTTTCGTATCCACCTTTGCCTCCATTCGCGGTTATTTTCAGGGGAAAATGAACATGCTTCCCACCGCCCTTTCTCAGCTGGTAGAGCAGGTAGTAAAGCTTGGCGTAGGACTGTTTTTTGCACACGCCTTGTTGCCTTCTCCCGTAAAAGCGGCGGCAGGTGCAACGCTTGGCGTTTCGGTTAGCGAAGGCGCAGCCGCGCTGTTTTTATTCCTTTTTTATCGTAAACGGTGCGGAAAGCTCCCAAAGCTATCTCTTTCCTCTCAAACGCCCTATCTGCAAACGTTGTTAAAAAGTCTGCTTCCCGTTGTTTTCATCGGCATTTTACCCCCTCTTTCGGGAGTGATTAGCGGATTTTATACCATACCCCTCCTCTCCCGAAGAGCGGCAAACGCCACCGCGCAGTACGGGGCGTATTTCGGCGGCGTAACCTCGGTGGTAGGAGTTCCCGTTGCGCTTTGCTACGGCATAGCAGTTGCGGCGTTGCCCGTTCTTGCCAAAAACAAATCCACGCCGCCCCTTTCTAAAACGGGGCAAAACACCTCTAACCCCCTTTGGGGAAACACCCAGACTGTTACCGCTCCGCCCGTCCCCAAAGGGGAAGAAAGCCTCCTCTCCTCCTACCGCTTAACGCTGTTTATCGCTTTGCCTGCCTGCGCCTTTCTTGCCTTTTTCGCCTTGCCCGTATCCCGCCTGCTCTTTTTTCAGCTTTCTTTGCAAGAAGTCGCCCTCTCCGCTAGATTGCTTCGCCTTTCCTCCCTCCAAATCCCCTTGCTTTCCATCGTGCAAACGGGCAACGCCGTTTTAATTTCGCAGGGTAAGGCACGCCGCTCGGCTTTTGCTCTCGGAATCTCCTGCCTGGTAGAAGTATTCTTGTCTTTTTTTCTGCTTTTGCGGGGAATAGGCATTTTTTCCTTGCCAATTTCGGCAATCGTCGGTTATTTTGTTGCAACTTTTTTCAATTTGGTATATAGTATGAAAGGAAAAACAACTAGTAAGGCTCGCAAACGGTTTGCCTTGCAAACCGCGGCACAGGCTTTTGCGGCCTTTTTCTCCGCCGCGGTAGGAAAAGCCGCCTCCGCCGTTCTCAAAAGTCCCCTTTTCCATCTGCTTTTGGGGTTTTCGGTTACGGCAGGCGTATATTTACTATTGCACGCCGCAGTTTTCTTTTGCAAAAAACCTCTGTTGCGTAAATTGCAAAAGGGATAAGCCCTAGGGGGAAAGTTTTTTATACGAACCGCAGGGGAAAGATATTTTTACAAGCCGCCGCTTTCGCGGCACTACGATACACAAAAGGAGCACGTTTATGAAACTCACCGTCATCGGTATGGGAACGCGCGCAGAAGATTGCACGCTCGCCGCATACGAGGCTATTCAAAATTCCGAACTCGTCCTCGTCAAAACGGAAAAAAACCATATTGCCGCTTTTTTAAAGGAGCGCGGCATCGCTTACGGCACGCTGGATAGCGTTTACGAAAAGAGCCGTAATTTCGATTCGCTCAATAAAAACCTTGCTTCCGCTGCGCTTACCGCGGCAAAAACGGCAAACACCTGCTACCTTGTAGACGGCGCGCTTGCCGAAGACCGTTCGGTTAAAATTTTACTGAATAAGCGCAAGCCGATTACCTTTATCGACGGCGTTTCCAAGCTCTCTCAAGTATTGCAACGCACGGGCGACCTCACCTACACCGCCGTTTCCGCTTACGACGTAGAAGAAAACGCCCGCTTTACCTTGCCGCTCGCCGTTTACGACGTGGATACCGCCTTTACCGCGTCGGAGGTAAAGTTGCATTTATCTAATTTGTTTGGAGAAGAAACCCCCGTTTATTTTTGCGTTGACGGAAGCGTAAAGCAAATGCTTTTGTATGAAATCGACCGCGTAAAATCGTACGGAACGGGCGCAACGCTCTACCTCCCCAAGGCGGAGTTTTTATCCAAGCAGCGCTACGATTTTTACGACCTGGTAGAAATTATCCGCATGCTCCGCCTCCCCAACGGTTGCCCGTGGGATAGAGAGCAAACGCACGAAACCATTCGCCAAAATATGATTGAAGAGGCCTACGAGCTGGTAAACGCTATCGATAGCGGCGATGCGGACAATTTAGAAGAGGAAAGCGGCGACGTGTTAATGCAAAGTGCCTTCCACGCCGTTATGGCAAAGGAAGAAGGCTCGTTTGATATCGACGACGTAACCACGCGCGTTTGCAAAAAGCTTATTTTCCGCCACTCGCACGTATTCGGCACGGAAAAAACCACCTCGGCAGAGGAGGCTCTCGCCATTTGGAATCGCAATAAAAAGGTGGAAAAATCGCAAAAACTGGCGTCGGAAACGCTTTTAGATTTACCCACCTGCCTCCCGCAGCTGCTCCGTGCGGAAAAAACCAAATCTCGCGCGGCAAAGGTTAATTTCGACTGGAAAACCTTTGCAGACGTCATGGCAAAATTAAAGGAAGAAACGGCAGAGGTAGAAGAGGCGGTTAGCGAAAACAATCCCGACCGCATCCGCGAAGAATGCGGCGACTTTTTGCTTGCCGCAGCTTGCGTGGTTTCTCACCTTGGCTTGCACCCGGAAATGGTACTTAAGGAAGGCACGGACAAATTCGTTCGCCGTTTTACGAATATGGAAAAACGCATTTTAGCCGACGGCAAAAAAATGGGCGAACTAACGGATGAAGAATATGACGCGTACTGGACTCTTTCAAAAAAAGATTAATATAGGTGGCTTTCAAACGGCAAACAACGTGTTTATGGCACCCCTTGCCGGCTATACGGATGCCCCCTTTCGCAATATGGTTCGCCGCCTCGGCGCAGGTCTTACCGTAACTGAAATGGTTTCCTGCAAGGGGCTTGTTTACGGTAGCGAAAAAACGGAAGAACTGCTTTCTATCGGCAAACAAGAAAGCCCCTCTAGTGCGCAAATTTTCGGCAGAGAGCCCGATATTATGCGCCGCGCGGTAGAGCTCCCCGCTCTATCTAAATTCGATATTATCGACGTAAATATGGGCTGTCCCGTTCCCAAACTCGTTAAAAACGGGGAGGGGAGTGCCCTATTAAAAGAACCCCTTCTTGCCGAGCGCATCGTAAAAGAATTAACCAAAACGGGCAAAACCATTACGGTAAAAATGCGCATCGGCCTTACCGAAAACGCCTACGTAACGCAGGAATTTGCCAAGAGAATGGAAGGCGCAGGCGCGGCAATGATCACCGTGCACGGCAGGGTAAGGGAGGCGTACTATTCGGGCGAGCCCAACTATAAAGAAATTGCCTCGGCAGTCAACGCCGTTACCGTTCCCGTCATTGCAAACGGCGGTATTTTTTCGGTAGAAGAAGGCGAAAAAATGCTTACAGAAACGGGCGCAGCCGGCATTATGCTTGCAAGGGGCGCAATGTTTAACCCCCGCCTGTTTTGCGATTTTACCGCTACCCCTCGTCCCGATTTTGCCTCTATCATACAAGCCCAGCTGGACGAAATTGCCGCGGTTTATCCCGATCATCGCTTTGCCGCCATCAATTTCCGCAAACAATTCGTTGCGTATTTGCACGGCGTTCGCGGTGGCAAACGCATTAAAGACGCCGTTTTCGCGGCAGAAGATTTACAAACGCTTAAAGCCCTTGCAAGCGAAGTTTGCTGGGACTGATTTTTCATAGAAAACCTAACAAAACTAACGTTGCAATATTTATAAAAATCTAAATGCGCTTATCGGTTTCCCTGTAATTTTTAGCGTGCCGCCCGCGCAAAACGTCCTCCGCTTGCATACAGTATAGTAATTGTCTTTCGGGGGATGGTTATGGAAATTGCAGTATATCCGGAAAGTGCGCCGCACGCCGTACAAACGGAAGCCGCCCTTTCGGTATTTGGAAAATCGCTCGGCAGGGTGTCCTACCGCGCCGAGCTATCGGGGGAAACGGCAACCCTTTCCACCTTTGCAGCACTTTCCGCCCGTACGAGCTCCGCTCTTTTTTGTTATTTGGAAACGGATAATTGCGGCACTATTTACCGCTCGCTAGCGGCGGCAGAGCAAGGAACGCTTCTCGGCGTTACCGACGAGCTTTCCTCCCCAAATTTTCGCCGATCTGCAGTTCGCGTATATCATACGGCAGGGGGAAACGTCGGCGCAATCGTCGGTCAAGACCTCTTCCGCTACGAGGTCGTCCACGCTCTTTCCGTGTGCGATAGCGATTTAATTTTGCACCTTTCTCAAACGCAAACCGCGCAAACGCCCCTTATTACGGCGGCGCTCGCCCATCTTTGCGGCGTGCCTATTTTATCCCTTTCGGGGGAAATTGCTCATTTTGCCACGGAGCAAGGCACTCTTTCCACTACCTGCAAAAACGGTACGGTTTTTCGCTTAACGGGCGAACGGTTTTCCTACCCATCCACCCATTCTACGCGCGGCATCGCCCGCACCGAACGCTAACCCAAGCCCAAGCTTTTTACTAAAATATTCCCTCAAATTATCAATTTTTCACAGGAGAAACACCATGCTACATATCGTTTTATACGAACCGGAAATCCCCCAAAACACGGGCAACATTGCGCGTACCTGCGCGGCAACGGGTGCCTCGCTCGACCTCATAAAGCCCCTCGGCTTTGCGCTGGACGATAAAAAAATGAAGCGTGCCGGCCTAGATTACTGGCATTTGTTAGACGTAAAAATTCACGAAAATCTGCAAGCCTTTTACGACTGCTATCCCGGGGCAAAGGTGCACTATTTTTCCACTAAATCCCGCTACGTTTATACCGAGGTAGAATACGAAGAAGACGCCTTTTTAATGTTTGGACCGGAATCGAGAGGCCTCCCCGAAGAATTGTTGCTTAAAAATTACGATAAAACGGTGCGCCTCCCCATGCGAGAAGACGCGCGCTCTCTCAACCTTTCCAACACCGTCGCCGTTGCCGTTTACGAGGCAATGCGTCAAAAGGATTTCGTCGCCCTAAAAAAAGCAGGCAAGCTTACGAAATACG
>JAFOHH010000120.1 GCA_017421905.1 Clostridia bacterium | reverse complement strand
CTCAGTTGATTTTTTCGGACGTTCCGGGGCTTTCTTCCCCACCGTCATTTGTTCCTGCTTTTTGGGAACGGGAATCCCCGTCTCGGGGTCCATATGAGACATATCCACATACAGCGCGGCTTCGTCACTGAGGCCGCGTTTTTTCAGTCCGATGCTCAAAGCTCCTTCAAAGGCAGAGGTGAGCACCACGAACAGAGGCACACCGATGATCATGCCCGCAACCCCGAACAGGTCACCCATGACGATAATGGCAAACATGATCCAGAAGCCGTTGATGCCCACGGAGTTGCCCAGGATCTTGGGGCCGATGATATTGCCGTCGATCTGCTGGATAAAAAAGATCATCAGCAGGAACAAGGGCAGCTTCATGGGGTTGACCATCAAAATAATGATCGCCCCGGGAACGGCACCGATAAAAGGACCAAAGATGGGAATGATGTTGGTCACGCCCACAATGATTGCGATAAACGCAGGATAAGGCATCTTCAAGATCAAGCTACAGAAATAGGTCAGCACCCCGATGATGGCAGAGTCAATGATCTTCCCCACCAAAAAGCCCATAAATGCTTCGTTTGCGAAGTGCACCAGCTCGATGGTCTTTTCGCAGCGCTTGACCCCCAGCAGGGCATACATTAAGCGCTTCCAGGTAGCCGCAAAGCGCTCACGGTTATACAGCACATAGCAGCTGATGACCGCACCGATCAGAATATCCAGCACATACACCAGCGCACGGTACACACCACCGGTGACGGTGATAATGACGCCCTTCACGTCACCCAGCAGATTGCCGATGGTGGGCATCAGCTCGGTGTTGACCCAGTTGGCCAGCTCGTCGGAGGCATTTCGCAGCAGCGCTTCTACATCGTGGGCCAGCTCGGGATTGTTTTCCAGCAAGCCGTTGACCACCGCAGTCAGATTGTTCAGATACACACTGTAGTTGGTGTAAATGCTGCTGACGCTTTCATAGACAGTAGGCAGAAGAATGCGGATCAGAACGAAGAATACCACCCCTGCACTCAGCAGCGCCAAAGCAATGGCAACCACACGGGGCGCACCGCCGCTGGGCACCTGCTTTTTGGTCAGCTTACACATGAGGGGATTGAGCATCCGATATTCAAAATAGCGTGTCATAGGCAGCAGCAAATAGGCGATCACAAAGCCCCAAATAAAGGGGGTGAGGATAGAGAGGATTTCTCTTCCCCCCGCGATCACCACATCCAGATTCTGCAAAACAGCATTAAACAAAATACAGCCGCATACTACCCACAGCACCGTGGTGCCGAACTGGAAGTAAGGGGATTTGAAAAACTTTTTCAAGGCGTTCTCCTTTAAAATAAATATCTTGCTACCATCATACCCCAACCATATAAATCCCGTCAATGCCCTTTCCCAAGCAAAGGGCGTTAATTTTTTGTGAACGCCTCCGCCAATGAATATATTCACCAAAGCATTCACTCAGCAAAACATTTCATGTTGAAAACTCTGTTGGAAATGTGCAAAACCGTGGAAAACCCAAATTTTCCATATACTGTAAAGACACAGTTTATTCACCATTTTGTAATAATTCCACTCTCCGCACCCGTAGGGCGGCCGCTTGCTGCCGCCGTTAACGTACAACGACTTCTCAATCACCCGAAATTCATCTTCCCAACAAAAAATCCTCCTCATTGTGAGGAGGATGGAGCCATCATGTTTTGTTTTCCTTCGGGTCGGTGTCCAACAGTTCATCCGCAGAAACGCCGTACAGCTTACACAGTGCGGTAAAATGGCGGAGAGGCAGCTCATTGGCACACCGTTCGAAATCGCAACCAAAATAGCTTCTTCCTGAAAAATCGACGGCGGAAAGAATTAAAGCTTCGTCCATCGGTAAAATGGTATCGCCGTAACGGCAAATACCCGCTTTATTGCCTAGCGCGGCAAAAAAGGCTTTGCCAAGACAAATGGCAACGTCTTCTACCGTATGATGATAATCGACGTACGTATCTCCCACGCAAGTTACGGTAAGATCGAACCGCCCGTGTTTGGCAAACAAGGTTAGCATATGGTCCAAAAAACCGCAACCCGTTTGAATGGAAGATGCGCCCGTTCCGTCTACGTTTAACGTGAGGGCGATATCCGTTTCGGTGGTTTTTCTGTTAATTTGAGCCGTTCTCATATTCTATCTCCAAAATAGTTTTTATTTGAGCGAGCAGCGTTTGCATTTCTTCTTCGCTACCGACGGTAATTCTATTATAACCCGCAATGCGCGGTTTATCAAAGTGACGAACGAGTACGCCGCGCTTTTTAAGCTCCTCGTACAGCTTTTTGCCGGCAATCGCCTCGTGTTTTACAAACAGGAAGTTAGCAGCAGAATGCGTCATAGTAAAGCCGAGTGCGGACAGCTCCTTTGCCGCCCAAGCGCGCGTTTGCACGATTTTTTGGCAATTGGCTTGGAAATACGCCTCGTCCTTTATCGCACCAACGCCGGCAGCCGCCGTCATGCGGTTTACGTTATAGGGGTTAGTAGAATAGCGCACGCGGTGCAAGTCGGCAATCAACTCGCTACTGCCCACGGCAAAGCCCAGCCTTGCCCCTGCCATAGAGCGCGATTTGGAAAAGGTTTGCGTTACTAAAAGATTATCGTACTTTTTAATGAGAGAAAGGGCACTTTCTCCGCCAAAATCGATATACGCCTCGTCTACTACGACGATGCGGCTTGGATTTTGCCGCACGAGTGCTTCGATTTCCGCAAGGGGAAGGAAAATGCCCGTAGGGGCGTTGGGGTTGGCAATAAACACTACGCCCTGCCGCTTATGATACTCCGCAAGGTCTATGGTAAAATCCTCTTTTAAGGGAATTTCCTCGTACGGTACGCCGTTTATTTGCGCGAATACCTTGTAAAAGCCGTAAGTGATATCGGGAAAAAGTGCGGGCATATCTTCGCCGCAAAAGGCCATAAAGGCAAAATTGAGTGCCTCGTCCGAGCCGTTGGTTACCACCACGTTTTCGGGCTTTACGCCGTAACGCGCGGCAAGCGCGGCGGTGAGGTCTTTTACGTCGGGATCGGAATACAGCATTAGCTTTTCCCCTTCTTCCGCCGCCATTTTTACGGCAAGCGGAGAGGGAGGAAAGGGCGATTCGTTCGTATTGAGTTTAACGTATTTGCGTTCCTTGGGCTGTTCGCCGGGAACGTATGGCGCAAGCGATGCTAGGCGCGGCGTTAAAAATTTACTCATAAGGTTACTCCTCTTCGCTTTCAAACCGGCAAACGGCGCTTTTGGCGTGAGCGGTAAGCCCTTCTTTTTCGGCAAAATAAGCTACGTCCTTACACACTTTTTCAAGCGCGCTTTTTTCATAATAAATATACTGCGTTTTTTTGATAAAATCGTCTACCGAAAGAGGGCTGGAAAAGCGAGCCGTTCCACTTGTGGGGAGGGTATGATTTGCCCCTGCAAAATAGTCGCCGAGTGCCTCCGGAGTGTATCTGCCGAGGAATACCGAGCCTGCGTGCTTAATTTTTTCGGGGTAGGTAAAGGGCTCGTCTAGGCACAGCTCTAAATGCTCGGGCGCAACGGCGTTGGCAATTTCCACCGCCTCGTCAAGCGAATCCATTACGAAAATTTTGCCGTTTTGGTCGATGGACGTACGGGCGATTTCGCTGCGGGAAAGGAGGGGGATTTGCCGCTCGATTTCCTCACTTACGGCAAGGGCAAACGCCATATCGTCGGTGGCGAGCACCGCACTTGCCATTTTATCGTGCTCGGCTTGGGAAAGGAGGTCGGCTGCAATATCCTTTGCGCGGTTTTTGTTATCCGCAACCACCATAATTTCGCTGGGGCCTGCTATCATATCGATAGAAACTGCGCCAAACACCTGTTTTTTGGCTTCTGCCACAAAGGCGTTGCCCGGCCCTACGATTTTATCCGTTTTAGGAACGCTTTCCGTACCGTAAGCAAGGGCGGCAATTGCTTGCGCACCGCCGATTTTATAAATTTCGTCTACCCCGGCAACGTACGCCGCGGCTAAAATGGCGGGGGCTACCTTGCCGTTTTTATCGGGGGGCGTAACCATAACCACGCGCTTGCAGCCTGCAATTTTGGCGGGAATGGCATCCATAAGCACGGTAGATGGATAAGCCGCCGTGCCGCCGGGAACGTATAACCCCGCACAGTCTACAGGGATAATTTTTTGCCCTAAAACCACGCCGTCTCTTTCTTTCATTTCAAACGATTCGCGTTTTTGGCGAGAGTGGAAGGCGCGAATATTTGCCGCCGCCTTTTGTAAAATTTCCAAAAAGCGGGGCTCGATTGCTTGCGCCGCCTCGGCTATTTCTTCTGCACTTACCTTAAGGGTGGTAAGCTTGGCTTTCTCAAACTTTTCGGTATAGTAATAAAGAGCGGCGTCGCCTTGCGTTTTTACCCGTTCGATAATTTCGGAAACGACGGCGGAAACGTCCTTTTTTTCTTCCTTACCCGAAAAAATTTCTTCTCTTACGCGGCTTTCGCCTTGAATAATTTTAATCATGCCTTCTCCGTTTGCTCTTGCAGGGAGCGTTTTACTTTTTCTATCATTTCGCTTTTAAATTTGAAGTTTGCCTTGTTGGCGATAAGGCGCGCCGAAATGGGAACGAATTTTTCCACCACCTCAAGGTTGTTTTCCTTTAACGTCGTACCCGTTTCTACAATATCCACGATAACGTCGGAAAGCCCTAAAATGGGGGCGAGTTCGATAGACCCGTTTAAGTGCACGATATCGATATCTCTGCCGAGAGAGGAATAATACGCCTTGGCTACGTTTGTAAACTTGGTTGCTACGGTTAGGGTGCGGTTTCTATCGTCGGTAAAGCCTTTTTTTGCGGCTACCGCCATAGAGCAGTTGCCCGTTTTTAAATCGAGCAGCTCGTATACGTCGGGGCGGTATTCCAACAAAATATCCTTGCCCACCACGCCGAGATCGGCCGCGCCGCGCTCTACGTAAATGGCTACGTCGGAAGGCTTTACCCAAAAATAGCGCACGCCCTTTTCTTCATTTTCAAAAATAAGCTTGCGGCTTTCTTCCTTAATAGAAGGGCATTCAAAGCCTGCCTTTTCAAACATAGCGTAAATTTTTTCGCCCAGTCTGCCCTTGGGGAGGGCAACGTTTAACGTCTTTTTCATTTGCCTCCTCTTCGGGGAGCTTATCCAGCTCTCCGAGGTACACGGCAAACCCAACCGCACGCGACTTTTTATTTAATTTTTGCATAAGCTTATCGTACTGACCGCCCGAAACGACGCCGCTGGGAATACCGTAAATAAATCCCTTAAACGCCACGCCGTTATAATAACTGCGGTCGTTTACCACGGAAAAATCTACGCATACGTTGGTTGCGCCGCGCGCCGTTAAATCGGAAAGCAGGGCTTTTAACTGCACTACTGCGGCTTGCGTTGTATCGTCTACCGCAAAACCGTCTAAATCCTCCCAAACGGAGGCAGGTGCGCCGTACACGGTAACGAGGCGGCAAACGAGCGCCGTTTGCTGTTGCGATAAGCCTTCTTGTTGGCAAATTGCCTTTACGCCTTGCTCGTTTTTCTCCCCTAACAGGCGGAAAATTTCCTTTTTCCCTTCCGCAGAAAGAGCAAACGCCGAAAGCACGCCCCAAACAATATCCAGGTGAGAAACGAGCAGCACCGTTTCTTCTGCAAGTAGCGTTAAGCTTTTTGCCGCAAGGTAAACCACCTCGGAAACGGCGGAGGGGGTAACGTTGCCAAAGCATTCGATACCGGCCTGCGGAATTTCCTGAAAGGAGTTCGTACCCTTGGATACGCGATAAACGTTTTCGTTATAATATACCTTGGTAAGCGAGGCGGGCAAATCTTTACTGTTTTTGATGATGGAAAGGGTGACGTCGGGCTTTAACGCCATTAGTCTGCCGTCCGTATCGGTAAAGGTAATTACGTTTTCCGAAACCAAAAAATCTTTATTTTGCGCGTAGAGGTCGTACTCTTCAAACTTGCTCATGCGGTATTTTTGATACCCGTTTTGCGCGTAGAGACCGCGGAGAGAAAACGCCGCCCGCTCGACACGCGTTAATACCGAATATAAATTTTCCATTACTTTTCTCCCTTATCAAGCACCAAACGATAGCCGCCCGCACCGTAAACGAGGCATTTATTTACACGGCTAATCGTTGCCGTGCTTGCGCCCGTTTGCTTGCTGACCTCTTGACAGCTTGAACCCTCCGAAAGGGCTTTTGCCACCTCTAACCGCTGATGAATATCTTGCAGCTCCTTTATCGTGCAAACGTCTTCAAAAAACTTGCGGCATTCTTCTACCGTTTGCAGCTTTAATACCGCACTAAATAATTCGTCAAATTGATTGATAGAAAAAGCTTCCATAACGTCCTCTCTTTAGTTTAGTTCTTTATCAGTTTAGCACAATAAAGCGGTAAAGTCAACGCTTTTATGCGCGCCGCGTAACATTCTTTGAATTTTTTTTGATTTTTTTTAGGAAAAACCAACACAAGAAAGCGCTTTCGTGGTATACTTTTTAGGAAAATTACAAAAAGCAGATGGGTTTCCCCTTTTGCAAGCCAAGCTTGCTTGCGTAAGAGGCGACCGTTAGGAGGATAATTATGATTCGCACTTACACCAACTACCCGGAAAAAGAGCGTACTACCCTTTACACAGCAACGGTAAACCAAAAACCGCTATTTTTAGCAAAGGGCTTTGTGCGTAAATACCCCTTTGCCGTAGGCAACGTGGACCTTAATTACGATATTACCGAATACAACAAAGAAGAAATTGCCTTTGCCTCCTTTGAAATGGAAGAGGGCGACGAGGCAACCGTTATTCTTACCCCAAACCGTAGCGTGCAATCGGTAACCGTGCGCCCCCTATCGCGCGGGGTTCGGGCACAAATTGTAGATGGCAAGGTGTGCTTTACCATAACCAAATGCGGGCAGTATACCGTAGAGCTGGACGGCGTGCATAACGCCCTTCACCTATTTGTAGACAGCCCCAAAAATTACGGCGTAGACGTAAATGCGGAAAACGTAATTTACTTTGGCGCAGGCGAACATTTCCCCGGACATATCGAATTAAAAGATAACTCTATCGTGTTTTTGGACGAGGGTGCGGTTGTTCACGGCGCAATTGCGCAGCGCGGCGTAAAGAACGTGAAAATTTTGGGCAAAGGCATTTTAGACCGTAGCCCCGAATATCGTCATATCGGCCCCCACCTTGGCAGCTGGAACAGGCAGGTTTTCTTTTGGGAATGCGAAAACGTAGAAATTGACGGCGTTATTTTCCGCGACAGCCCCATTTGGGTTATTTCGGTTGCCAACACCAAAAACGTAAGCATAAACAACGTGAAAATGGTGGGAATGTGGAGCGGCTCTACAGACGGGCTGGACGTTGTAAACAGCCAAAATATTACCCTGACGAACAGTTTTTTGCGCAACAGCGATGACAACGTTACCATAAAGGGCTTTGTCCCCTTCACCCATGAAAACAACGAAAACATCCACGTGGAAAACTGCGTTTTGTGGTGCGATTGGGGTGTTTCCCTGCAAATCGGTGCGGAGGTTTGCGCCGATTATTACCGCAATATCACCTTTAAAAACTGCGATATTATTCACGCCGCACACGCCGCAATGAGCTTTCAATCGGGCGGGTATGCCGATATTTCGAACGTGCGGTACGAGGATATCCGCGTGGAATACTCCGCTGCGATGCGCTCGCCGCAGTTTTATCTTGGCGAATCGGACGTCGATTACGGAAACTGGAGCGGCGAAACGAGAAAATCTACTCGCCCCAAACGCCCCGAGCCTGCGCCGTGGGCAGACGAGCTGTTTAACGTAATTCACGCCCCTGCCTCTGCGCTAAAGGACGTAATTTACGCGCCTGAGGAAAAAACCTTTTTACCTTGGCTAATTCACCTTGAGGTGTGCGAGCATTGGCACGATATGCTTTCCCCCGAAAAGCCCTTCCCCAACATGCACGACGTGCATTTTAAAGATATTTCTATTTTAGCAGAAGAAGGCGTATCCGTGCCGCCCAGCGCAGTACGCGGATATAACGCGGACTCTAAAAGCTACGACGTAACCGTGGAAAACTTAACCTTTAACGGCAAAAAGCTAGCGGATGTAAAAGAGGCGAATTTTATCGTAGGACCGTTTGCAGAAAACGTCGTTTTGAAATAACGTATTGTAGAAAACGCGACACCCAAGTCCTTTTTCATTACCAAACGTAAAAACTAAGTTTATAATATGCAAAACCCCCTACGGCAATCATGCCGTAGGGGGTTTATTCGCTTTTTGTAAGATATTCGTGAGTTTTTTGCAAAGGCTATCGGCTTTTACGCCGTGTTTACTGCAACGCCGTCTGTAAAGCGGGACTGCAAAACCGATCTATAAAAACGGGAAAGCCGTTATTTCAATTCGTCGATTAAGCGGCATGCGGCAAGCGCTGCGGTTGCTCCGTCTGCCGTGGCGGTTGTTACTTGGCGTACGCCCTTGGTTCGGCAATCGCCCGCAACGAACACGCCTTTTTTTGCGCCCTGCGGCAAGCAATCCTCGCCGGCGACGATATAGCCGTATTCGTTAAGCGTGGTAACGGAGGCAAAGGGCTCGTTTTCCGGCTTTTGACCGATGGCAACGAACGTGCCGTCTACCGATAAAGTACGTGCCTCTCCGTTTACCGAAATGGCAAGGCCTTCAAACGCCGTTTCGCCCAAAATATCGGTAACGAGACAGGAGCAAATTACTTCTACGTTTTGCTTTTTGGCAATTTCCGCTTGCAGCTTTTCTTCGCCCGTTAAAAAGGGTAAATTTTGCAGTACGTATACCTTTTTGCAAAGGTCGGAAAGCATAACCGTTTCCTGCAAGGCAGTATTTCCGCCGCCGATAACGGCAACCGTTTTATCGCGGTAAAAGGCCCCGTCGCACACGGCGCAGTAGGAAATGCCCTCCCCTACAAAGTCGTTTTCGCGCGCCAAACCAAGCTGGCGGTGGTGCGAACCTGCGGCAATGATAACCGTTTTTGCCTCATAGGTAGCCCCCTCGCAAACCACGGAAAAGTTACCTGCCTCCCCTTCTACGGAAAGCACGGTATCCATTTCAATTTCCGCGCCTTGGGAAAGAACCTGCTCTACCAGCTTATCGGCAAACTCCGTACCGCTCATTTGTAAAAAACCGGGATAGTTTTCCACACGCGGCGAATGGGTAATTTGACCGCCAAAGGTGTTTTTTTCAATTACGAGAACGCTTTTTTCGGCACGGCGCGCGTAGAGCGCGGCGGTGAGCCCGGCAGGCCCTGCGCCAACGACGATGAGATCTAACATAATATTCCTTACGCTTTTGCGTTTTCGATAAACGCTTTAATGTTGGAAAGATTTACGATTTTTTGCGTTTCGCCGCCTGCTTCGACAACGAGCGTGGGCGCTTGGCGAATGCCGTTTGCTCTTGCAAGGTCGGGGTTTTCATCGGCGAACACTTCGGTAAAGGCGATGCCTGCTTTTTCCAAGAAATGTACTGCCATTTTGCAGTTGGGGCAGGATTTGGTGGCAAAAAGCGTTAATTTTGCTTCTTCTACCGATTCGGTAATTTGTTCGGGTTTGCTTTCGCAAGCGCAGGTTTTTACGCAGTCTGCTTTATTGGTGGGATCTTTTCCCTCGAAAGCGGAAACGTTATAAACCTTTCTATCCTTATATTCTTGCGATTTACCGTCGTTCCAGTTTTTAACGGGACGGTAGTAACCGGTAATACGGCTGTAAACTTCCGTTTCCTCTCCGCAGGTGGGGCAGGTTTTTACTTCGCCCGCGATATAGCCGTGGTTGCGGCATACTGAATAGGTGGGAGATAAGGTGTAGTAGGGCAGCTTGTAATTTTCGGCAATGGTGCGAATTAAGGATGCAGCGCTCTTCCAAGAGGGCAATTTTTCGCCGAGGAATGCGTGGAATACCGTACCCGAGGTATAGAGGGTCTGGATATCGTCCTGAACAGCAAGTGCTTCGAATATATCGTCGGTATATCCGACCGGAAGGTTCGAGGAGTTTGTATAATAGGGAGTGCCGTTTTCATTTGCCGTGATG
>JAFOHH010000119.1 GCA_017421905.1 Clostridia bacterium | reverse complement strand
GTTTATTTAACAGTTCGGCAACGGCACGATCGAAATATGCCGTGTTGTGCTTTTTGATATAGCCGACGATAGCTTTGATTTCTTCGTTGGAAATAAACGGGCCTTGTAAACGCTGCGGCTTGGGCATATTCGATGCCTTATAGAGCAAGTCGCCCTTACCGATTAGTTTTTCTGCACCGCCTTCTGCCAAAATGGTAACCGAGTCGGCAGGGGTTGTTACGCGGAATGCAATGCGCGAAGGCAAGTTTGCCTTAATAACACCCGTAATAACGTCAACGGAAGGACGCTGCGTAGCAAGAATTAAGTGAATGCCTGCTGCTCGCGATTTTTGCGCAATTTTAACGATAACGTCTTCCATCGACTTTTTATTTTTCATCATTAAGTCGTTAAGCTCGTCTACGATGATGACGATTTTGGGAAGCTTACGTTGATCGGTTGCGCGTTGTCCGTTATATTCTTCCAGATTTTTAACTTGAGCATCTTTAAACAGCGCAAAACGGCGTTCCATTTCGCTTACTGCCCAGTTAAACATGGTAATTGCTTTGGATACATCTACAATGGGTTCTGCAATTAAAAGATGCGGCAAGCCGCTGAACATGGAAAACTCTACCTGTTTGGGGTCGACCAAAACAATGCGGAGATCTTCGGGCGAATACTTGCAAATTAAGCTGACGATTAACGTGGAAAGGCATACGCTCTTACCCGTACCCGTACTACCTGCAACGAGAAGGTGGGGCATTTCGCAAATATCGCAAACCTCGCCGTCGCCAGAAATGTTTTGTCCCAAAGCAAAGGTTAAAGAAGAGGGCTTGGAATAGCGGAATTTTGCTTCCGACATAATGCTCTTTAAGCCAACGACAAGGCGGTTGGTATTAGCAATTTCGATACCGACGAGGTCTTTACCCGGAATGGGCGCTTCGATACGAACGCCATCTTGCGCTTGGGCACGCATAGCGATATCGTCTGCATACTGCGGTACTTTTTTAACTGAGATGTTTGCAGGGAGAGAAAGTTCGTAGCGCGTAAACGCTGCTCCGTTGGTTACGTTTACTACCGTTGCGGGAATATCGAAACCGGTAAGCGTATCTTCGATAATGCGGGAACGGAGTTCGTTTTCCTTTAAGAAACCTTCCTTATTGGAAGCGTAATCTTTCATAAATTCCAGCGGGGGCGCATTGTATTTGTATACGAGGGGCATTTCGTCTATGCCCTTTTCCCCGTCTTGCAAGTCTTCTTTCTTTTGTAAATTGATGCTCGGCTGCGCAGCGGGCGTTGCGGCGCGTTCGGTGCGAACCGCTTTGGGCGCAACGGGCGTTACGGGTTGCATTTGGCGAGCGACAAAGGTTGCCTCTTCGGCATCTTCTTCTAACGAAGGATCTACCGGGCGGGGCGCATTTTCCGCAGGAATGCCACCGGGGAGTTCGGCTCCGTGGTGAAAACCATTTCGAGAAAAATCGATGCCGCTGGTAGGAGCAACGATGGGTTTGGGCTCTTCGGCAGCGCGAACGAAGGGAAATTCTTCGCTGGCAGGGATATGCGTAGGCGCTACGTCGTCTTCTGACAAAGGCTGAACCGTTTGCGAAATGGGGCGCGGGGGCGTAGAATAAGACGAAAAACTTTCTTGCGGACGAGAGAAAGGCTGCTCGATAGCAGGGCTTTCTTGCTTTGCGGAAAAGGGTTCTGCATCGAAACGAGAGGTTTCTTCGTGTAAATATTTGGGTACGCCGCCCGTTCCGGTAACGGGACGAATGGATACGCCTTCGTTACGGCCTGCCGTGTGTTGCGGCAGAATGGGTGCAGGCGTTTTAATGTAATTAATTTTATTTTCAAAAGACTGAGAAAAAACTCTTTCTCGTTCGATGGGCTGCACTTCGTCGCCTGCAAAATCGAGATTTCCGTTACCGCGGTTGGGATATAAAATTTTTAAGCTTTCCGCCCTCTGATCCTTTCTTTTGTAATCCTTTTTGGTTTTTAATTCAAAGGGTTGATTGCCAAAATAGCGTTCGGTATTGCTTTCGATGTTTTGCTTGCTGTCTTCTGCATCGAAATCGAAAGAAGTGTTGGGGTATGCCTTCATTCCGTCGATATCTTCAGGACGTTGCAAATAAACGTTGCCTTCCTGTGCGATTTTGCGCGGTTTCTTTTCCCTTTTTGCAGGTTCTGCCTTCCCCTTTGAAATGGTTGCACAACCATAAGCGGAAAAAAGAGAAAGAAAAGCAAATACAACGATTGCCCCAACGGTAGAGGCTACCTTTATAACGGGATAAACAATTGCCCCCATAATAGATCCACCGAAGGTAATTTGAGAAAATTTTCCAAAACCTGCGGCATAACAAGCATTGCAGTACTCTTTAAAGCTAGTTTGAGAAAGAGCATCGCTTTTTCCCACGTGAAACGCACAAACGCAAAATAATACGGTAAGAAGTGCAAGAATTTCGGGCGCAATTTTACCGCCTGGACGTTTGCCTATAACGAGAGCAATGCCTGCATAAAGCAATCCTGCCAGCACCGCAAAAGCAAGATAGCCAAAAGCCCCGAACATAAAGCCTGAAACCTGCGCACCAAAAGAGCCGAGTAAGGTTTCGCCCGTAAGCACAACAACGAGCAAAAGCACGGCAAAAAGGGCTAAAACCATACCAAAGGTTTCCGCCGTCATAATGCGATTTGTATTTTCCGTTTTCCTTCTGAGTCCGTTCAAAATCCCACCCTCTTTTGAGACATAATTATCCAGTTATGATTATAACACAAATTCACGACAATTACAATATTAAAAAGAAAAAAAACGCGAAAAAAAGAAAGCTTTTTTCACGTTTTGATCCTTTTTATGAAATTTTTTGTAAAATTGGTTAAATGGCGTCTAAATCGAACTCTTTTCCCTCTGCAAAAACAGCAGAAAGAGCTATTTTGTCCGCTTGGAAAATTTCGCTGGCTACTTCGTCAATGGTATTTTTGGTTAAAGCGTTCATGGCGGATAGTTTTGCCTGCATATCGAATACACGGTTGCAGGTAAGCAAGTATTTTCCGTATAAAATCATCTGCGAAGAAGTGTTATCTTGACTAAGCACGAAAGAGCCCTTTAACTGCTCTTTTGCTCGGACAAACTCCGCTTGCGTAACCCCTTCCCTCTTTAAACAATCGATAACAGAAAAAATTTCCTGCAAAGTTTTTTGTGC
>JAFOHH010000118.1 GCA_017421905.1 Clostridia bacterium | reverse complement strand
TCTTATTATACCAAAAAAACGGGCGTTTGTCATTCGTTTAAGGGCTTTTTCGTAAAAAAGAAAATGTAACCGCCCTAACGGGTGTTAACGCAATTTTATTTTTGATGGAAAAAAAGCAAAAAAAGTGCGCAAAAAACCGAGAAAAACGCTTGCAAAATTCCTTTTTGTGTTTGCGGCAAGAAAAAAAGAGCATTTGTAAAAACCGCCCTTCAAAAAATAAAAAAAGCAAAAAATTTTGAAACTATGACGCAGGTTGTCAGGTTTTATGTTGTATAATTGGGGTGCAAAAGCGAACAAATGTTCACAAATTTGCAAAAACGGTAGCGCAAAGGAAAGCGCACCTCGCAAAAAATTTTCGTTTTCCGCCCCAATCTTCGCGAAAGTTTTTTCCGCTCGTCCGCTATGGGCGAGGCAATCTTTTTTCCGTAACTACATTTAATTAAAACAAAAAAAGCCGCGGCTATCGCGGCGGGAGAGAGAATGAAAGAATTTACCAGAATGATGCTTGCGGCTTATCCGCGCATTCCGCATTTGGTCGGGACGATGTCCGAAATTATATCGCAAACGGCGTTAAAATCCTTTTACGATAGGGCCGATTGTGCTGCCACGGCTGTGCGCTTGCTCCGTAAAATTGAAAAAAGAGATACGCTCGTTTTTCTTGGCGAAACGATGCGCAGAGGCGTAGAAAGCCTGCCCGAAACGGAAAAGCGCATCCTTTCCGAACGATATTTTGGAGAGGCAAAATATTTCCGCAAGGAGGGCTACGCCTTTTCCAAAAGCACCTATTACCGTCGCTTGCGCCGCGCCGTTCGTCGGTTGGAACGCTTTTTGGAAAACGAGGGCGCAGAAGAGCGTTTTTACCGCACCGGCTTACATAAAACGGCGTTTTTTAGCTTTTTAGCCGACCATCTTGCTATGCGCCGCCGCAAAAAATTACGGGAGGAAACCTCTACAGCCGCGGAGGTTCTTCCTGCCTTATTTCAAACGCCTAATTACGCCGCGCAAGGCGGAAATTAGAGGTTCGAGGCGAAAGAGAACGCTTATTTTTGGCAACGGTAACCCTTCCGCGCAAGGCGGAAATTAGACCTGCGAGGCGAAAGAGAACGTTGGTTTTTGACGGTATCGCCCCTTCCGCGCAAGGCGGAAATTAAGGCCGTTTTTTCGCGAAAACCAAGCGTGTTTCTTTGCCTGCGATAGGCAAAAACCTATTCCTCTTCGTCCTCAAAAAAGCGGGGCGTAGGGCGCTTTGGTCGAAACATTGCGTATACGATAACGAGAATGCTGAGCGTAACGGCGATAACGAGCACGATTTGCAGCACGTCGCGTTGCGATGGCGAAACGGTTACGGGGCTACCTGGGCTGGGCGCAGGATTTAGTTCGCCCTGTACGGGAAGATCTACGGAGGGCGTAAGAATGGCGTCGGGATGCGGCGCGCCGGAGGGCGCGGTGCAATTTTCGGCAGGCAAATAACCCATTACCTGCCCAAAACGGACGTAATAAAACAGCCGTTCTCCGTTTTTGGAATAAAATTTTCCGTAAAGCCGCACCGTTTGTCCGTCTAGGGCGGTGGCAAGCAGGTCGGCGTTTTCGCTTGCTTGCGTGTAAACGTAGGTGCTTTTAATTACGGTAAGCACTTCTTTCGGGAAGAGCGGTGCGGAGGGCGTTTGATATTCGTCCGAAAGGGCGGCGCACTCCACGTAGCCGTAAATTTTCGGAAAGCCCTCTTCTCCGTCCTGATATTCTACCAAATAGTAACTGCCTTCCTTTTCCACCGTGCGGAGGTAATAGCTGTTGGGCAGTAAAAACAGGGCGAAATCGTAGTGAGAAACGGGCGTGCGGTACAGCACTACGCCTTCCTTCACCACGCGCAAATAAGAGGGGGTTTGCGCCGTAACGGGGCGGGGCAAAAACGCGCCGTTACCGATTAAGAGAAGAAAAACGGCACAAATTGTCGCAAACGTGCGTTTCACAGGCTTACCTCCTTGGGAACGTAAAAGGCTTTAACGGGTTGGCGGTTTCTGCCGATTTCTCTATGGAAAGCAGCCGCTTTTAGGTCAAAGCCTAATCAAATTATAAAGGAAATAAGCATGCAAACGGAAGGTTTTATGGGGGAAAAAGAAGAGGTTTTGTCGAAAGAGGTGTGGGGCTACGGCGACCGCTGCACCGCAAGCGGAATTCACACCGCAAACGGAATTCACGCCGCAAAGGGTGTTCGGGCGGAAAACGGCACGGCACGTAGCACAAAGGGAGCAGCTTACGCCGCAAGCGGTGCTCAAACGGCAAGCGGAATGGACGAGATGGCGGCAACGCAGAAATTACTTGCCGTTAAAAAGGAGCTTGCTTTGCGAAAGGAGGATAAGCTTGCCGCATACAACGTGGGCAGAAAACGGCACAAAAAGCAAATAGCCTTTCACAAATGCAAAAAGCGCAACCGCTGGGTGTTTGGCGGCAACCGCACGGGCAAAACGGAATGCGGCGCGGTAGAGGCGGTGTATATGGCGCGCGGCGTACACCCCTATCGCAAAAACCGCAAAAACGTGGCGGGGTGGGTGGTTTCTCTTTCCCAACAGGTACAGAGAGACGTCGCCCAAGAAAAAATCCTTTCCTATTTAAGCCCCCGTTATATCGTGGATATCGTTATGCTTTCGGGCAGAAAAGATAAT
>JAFOHH010000117.1 GCA_017421905.1 Clostridia bacterium | reverse complement strand
CGATATTCTGACCATTGACGTAACGGAAAAAACCTCCCTTGCCGATTGCTTTATTATCGCAAGCGGAAGAAGCACCACGCAAGTAATAGCACTTGCCGAACACGTAGAAGAAGAAATTGAAAAAAAGCTTGGACTTACCGTTCGCAGAAGAGAAGGCGTACGCGAAGGTAGATGGGCAGTTCTTGACTACGGCGACGTAATCGTTCACCTTTTTAACGATGAAACGCGTCTTTTTTATCATCTCGAACGCCTTTGGCAAGAACGCTAACAAATGCGTTTTGCCTTATAACTACGCTAACAAGGCGCGTTTTACCTTATAAACACGCTAACGCGGCGCTTCTTTGTTAGGCGGCTCGTCTACGTAGTACAATTTACCAAGCACACGCTCACGCTTTTTGGGAGGAGATTTTTTCTTTTTCCGTGGCGGAGTATCTCGTAATTCAAAATAGCCGGAGGACTTTTTTTGTTCCTTCGGCTCTTCTTTTTTTATCGGGCGCAAAAAAATTAACAGCGCTTTTATCATATAAACGGAGGAAAAAACCATAATAAAGAGTAATACGACGTAAAAACCGCCGATATAGCTCGGCGTAGCACTTAAAGTACACATTTCCGTTCTCCTTTGCGGCAGTATACTTCTTTTTTTATCGGGAAATACGGCTGATTATTAGAGGAAAGGAAAAATCTTGTAGAAAAGGGAACAAATTTATGAAATTCCGCAAAAAAAGAGAAGAAATATCGGTGGCTAATTTTATATCCTCTCCTTCCTCTTCCACTATTACGCCTACGATGGATTCTTCCTTAAAAAGAGAGTTTGAACTGTTTAAAATGAGAAAAATTTTAAAACGCTCCTATCTAACACTGTTGCAACCCACCTTAAAGCCCGAAGAGGCTAAAACGCTATTAGATCAGGTAAAAACGTACGGCTTTGGCGGGGTACTAACCCTTCCTGCGGCAATTCCGTCTTTTTCTCGATTGCTGGATGGAGAAAAGCCGCTATTATATACGGCGATATCCTATCCCCACGGCGAAGATTTAACAAAAACTAAAATCTCTGCGGCAAAAAATTGCCTTTCCGTTGGGGCAAAGGGAATTGTTTGCGTACTTTCCTTATCTCCCGTAAAAAGGGGAGAATGGAAGCAGGTGCGAAAGGAGGGGGAAAAACTAACTAGCGCATTCGGTAAAAAAACAAACGTAAAAATAGCCGTAGATTTAGCCTGCTTATCAGAACAAGAGCAGGAAAAGCTGTTTCGCTGTTGCAAGGGCGCAAAAATTAAAAGCTTCGTATTGTTTTCTTCTTCCGGTCTGCTTTCCCCCTTGGAAATACGCCGAATAAAAGAATTTTGCTCCGTGCCGATAGAGGTTATGGGCGGGTTGGATAGCTCCGCTGAACTTCTCGAATTTTTAGAAGGGGGTGCGGAAGGTGTTTTTTCTTCGCAAATGCTGAAAGCAACGGAAAATTTGGCAGAGTCTTACAACGTTACCGCACGGGAATTACAACAAGAAGAAATTTAGCGGATTTACGGCATGTATTTTCTAAAAAAGGAATTACCTATACTAACTTGATATTTTTTAACACCTTTTTGTCAGGCTGCTTGACAAGGAGATGGAAATATTATATAATAAAAGCGTTCTTTGGGGCGGGGAGAATTTCCCCACCGGCAGTAACAGTCTGCGAAAGGCGTTTCGCCTTTGATGAAGTGAAATTCTTCAACCGACGGTATAGTCCGGATGGGAAAGGAACGGCTCTTTTTGCGTTGCTTAACCGTTTTATGCGCCCTAAGGGGCGCATTTTTTCGTTTGAGGTACGCATATGGAAAACGTTTACGAACAACAAATAGATATACAAAAACCCGTGGCAAAGGCAACGTTTAAAGAGCGTTTAAAACAACGCTTTTCTACAAAGCGTATAGCCGTTATGGCAGTTTTTTTGGCAATGGCCTACGCAGTTAGCTTTTGGGAAATCCCCATGCCCTTGTTCGGAGCAAGCTTTTTAAAGCTAGATTTCGGTAACGTGTTTATCGTGCTTCTTTCCTTTTTGCTTGGCCCGGTGGAGGGCGTTATCGTTTGCTTATTAAAAGAGGG
>JAFOHH010000010.1 GCA_017421905.1 Clostridia bacterium | reverse complement strand
GGGAAGTCCGGGATAGGTTACCCAGGTTACGGCAGGATGGGATTGCAAAAATTCCGCAACCTTTTGCGCGTTTAGGCAATGGCGTTCCATACGGACGTGCAGGCTTTCCAAACCAAGGCTTAAATAAAAGGCACTTTGGGGAGATTGCGTACAGCCGAAATCGCGCATGAGCTGGGCGGTGGCTTTGGTAATAAACGCCCCTTCTTTTCCAAACCGTTCGGCATAGGTTACGCCGTGGTAGCTATCGTCGGGCGTGCAAAGGCCGGGGAAACGCTCTGCATTTGCCATCCAGTCGAACTTGCCCGAATCGACGATACATCCGCCGACTGCCGAGGCATGGCCGTCCATATACTTGGTGGTGGAGTGGGTAACGATATCTGCGCCAAACTCGAACGGGCGGCAATTTACGGGCGTTGCAAAGGTGTTATCTACGATAAGGGGTACGCCGTGCGCGTGTGCCGCTTTTGCAAATTTTTCGATATCCAGCACGGTGAGGGCGGGGTTTGCAACCGTTTCGCCAAACACGGCTTTGGTGTTGGGGCGGAAGGCTGCGTTTAGCTCCTCTTCCGTACAATCGGGCGAAAGGAAGGTAAATTCCACGCCCATTTTTTTCATAGTTACGTTAAACAGATTAAACGTGCCGCCGTAAATGGAGGTCGAGCTGATAACGTGGTCGCCGCAGGTGGCAATATTAAATACGGCGAAAAAGTTTGCCGCTTGTCCCGAGGAGGTGAGCATAGCCATAGAGCCGCCCTCCAGCTCGCAAATTTTTGCGGCTACTGCGTCGCAAGTGGGATTTTGCAGGCGCGAATAAAAATATCCGCTTGCCTCTAAATCGAACAATTTTCCCATATCCTCGCTGGTATCGTACTTAAAGGTGGTGCTTTGAATGATGGGTACTTGGCGCGGCTCTCCGTTTTTAGCAAGATAACCGCCCTGCACGCAGGAAGTTTCTATTTTTTGATAGCGATCGTTCATAAGTGTTTCTCCTTTTGGGTGCGGCGTATTGCTTTTCCCTTTTGGGGCGTATTGCGTTCCCTTTGGGTGCGTTTCGTTCCCTTTGGGGGCGTTTCGTTCCCTTTTGGGCGCTCCATTCCCTTTTGGGGCGTATTGCGTTCCCTTTGCGCTCCATTCCCTTTGGGGCGTATTGCGTTCCCTTTGGGGGCAAAGTGTCGCTTTCCCCTTCCGCTTGCCGCAGAAAGAAAGCCTTTACGGCGCACGGCTTATTGTAAGCTTATTTTACGAAAATGAGCTTACGGCAGTTTTCGCATTCGTCAATTTTGTTGGTTTTAAGCTTATTTACCTCTTGCAAGGAAAACTCCATACCGCAAGCGGGGCAACGGTTTTCGGTACACTCTAACACGATGGGGAAGGAAACCTTATCGTTGCGCTTTGCCTGATATTTTGCCATGAGTGCGGGGTCTACCGTCTTTTCCATTGCGGCGAGCTTTTTGGTAATTTCTTCGCGCTCTTCCTGCACGGAGGCTTTGAGCTCGTTATACTTTGCGCCGCATTCACGGTATTGTTTTTGCGCTTCTACCGTCTTTTTCTTGAGGGTATTGTACTGCGCTACGATATTTTCAATCGTTTCTTCCAGCGTTTTTAATTCCTTTGCCATGGAAACGATGCGGTCTTCTAATTCCTTTGCCTTTTTATGAACGTACTCTACCTCGTCCTCGCCGCACGTTTCGGCAACGGTGTCGTATTCGGAAACGCTTTCGAGCAGCTCGTTTTGGCGGAGAGCGAGATCTTTATAGCTTTGGGTAAGCTCGGCAGCTTTTGCATCTAATTTTTCTACCGATTCGTTTACGCTTTCCAAAAACTTTTTGGCTACCATTGCCTTTTTGCGATCTTCGCTGGCGGAAAGGCGCGTTTCGATGGCTTTTAACTTTGCGTCTACGGTTTGATACTCGAGTAATGCTTGAATCATAAAAAATCCTCCTTACAGTAGGGCTTCGTCCACGAAAATTTCCGCAGAAAGCCCTCCTAAATGATTGATGATAAAGTTTTTAAAGGCGTTAAGCCCGTAAATTTCGCTGCTGTAATGGGTTACGGCAATAACCGAAATGCCGCTAGCCACCGCCTCGGCAATGACGTGATGGGCAAAATCGGCAGACACCATAACGTCTGCGCCCGCAGCAAGGGCAAGGGAAAGTTCTTCGTAGCCGCTGCCGCCGCCCGAAAAGGACGCCACGCGCGATACGACTGCGTTTTCGTTTCCGTAATAAACCACGCGGTTAGAGCCCGTGGCTTTTTTATACTTTTTAACGAGATTGATAAGGGAAGTGGGGCTAATTTCCGTTGCGCGGCCGTAGCCTGCGCCTTCCCCCTCAAAGGGCATTAATATTTGCGATTTTTTACCGAAAATAGATGCAAGAGCGGCATCGATGCCCTGCTGTGCCGCATCTAAATTAAGGTGCGCGGAATAAACGGAAATGCCGTTTTTTACGGCGGAAAGAAGGGCTCTGCCAAAGGGCGTTTGGTCGGAAACGCCTTTAATGGGGCGATAAATTGCAGGGTGGTGGGTTACGATGAGGTCTGCGCCCGCAGTAATGGCAGCGCTTACCGCCTTTTCGGAAAAATCTAAGGCGAACAGAATTTTTTTAACCTCGGCGGAATTTTTTAAGATAAGGCCGCTGTTATCGTAGCCGTCCGTTTTTCGTACGAATTCATCCGAAAGGGAGCGCGGCGCAAACCGCTCTATCGTTTCGATGACTTTAGTGAGTTCCATTTTGTAAAATCTCCTCGATTTCGGCAAGCTCTGCGGCAAGCAGCGCGCTTTCTTTTGCGCGCGCGGCGGCAAGCGTTAGTTCTTCCCTTCTTACCTGTAAAAGGTGAATGAAATCCGCTTGCAAGTCCCGTAAATTATCCCTGCCGTAGCGGTATTCCCGCTCGCTGTAAGGCGGGAGGGTTTGCCCCTTGTTTGCCGTTACAATATAGTAGTATTTCCCTTCTGCCGTAAATAAAGTATCCTTTTCCACGGCGTAGCCAAGCGCAACGACTGCTTTGCGGACGCTTTCGGCATCCTTCATCGGTTGCAAAACGAGGCGCGTGGGGAGGGTGGGGGCGTTTTGTAAAATTTTAACGATTTCCATACCGCCCATACCTGCAATAAGCACTTGGTCGCAAGGGGCGTGCGCCTCGGTTATCCCGTCGCAAACAACGCCCGTTGCGCGTGCCGCGTAGGGTGCGGTGAGAACGCGCGCCTTTTGCAGGCAGGCTGCGGAAATATCCGAATACACCGCCGTTTGCGCTTTTTTAGAGGCGAGCATTTCGTAGGTGAATACGCCGTGGTCGCAACCGACGTCCCCAAAGCAAGCGCAGGGGGTTAAATAATCGTAAATAACGCGCTGACGTTGCGTTTTCATCTTATTCTAAAAAGTCCTTTAAGCGTTTGCTGCGGCTGGGATGACGCAGTTTGCGGAGCGCTTTTGCCTCGATTTGGCGGATACGTTCACGCGTAACGTTAAATTCCTTACCAACCTCTTCCAGCGTTCTGGGACGGCCGTCATCGATACCGTAGCGCAGGCGGAGCACCTTTTCTTCGCGCGGGGTGAGGGTATCGAGCACGCCCAAAAGCTGTTCTTTTAACATAGTAAAGGCAACCGAATCGCTGGGAGCTGCGGCGTTTTCGTCTTCTAAAAAGTCGCCGAGGTGGCTATCTTCTTCCTCGCCGATCGGCGTTTCCAGAGAAACGGGATCTTGGGCGATTTTTTGAATTTCGCACACGCGTTCTTCGGAAATGCCCATTTCTTTTGCGATTTCCGCAGGGGTGGGATCTCTGCCAAGCTCTTGGAAAAGCATGCGAGAAACGCGAACCTGACGGTTGATCGTTTCTACCATATGTACGGGGATGCGGATGGTGCGCGCTTGGTCGGCAATGGCGCGGGTAATGGCTTGGCGAATCCACCACGTTGCGTAAGTGGAGAACTTAAAGCCCTTGGTATAGTCGAACTTTTCCACCGCCTTCATAAGACCGAGGTTTCCCTCTTGAATGAGATCGAGGAACAGCATACCTCTACCTACGTAACGCTTTGCAATGGATACGACGAGGCGGAGGTTGGCTTCGGAAAGGCGTTTTTTAGCGGCTTCGTCCCCTTCCACCATACGGCGGGCGAGGTCTACCTCTTCGTCCGGGCCGAGGAGGGGCACTCTGCCGATGTCCTTTAAGTACATCTTGACGGGGTCGTCCATCTTGATTTCTTTTAAAAGCTGTTCGTACAGGTTTTTATCGCGTTCGTATTCGTTATAAATTTGAATACCCGCTTCTTCAATCGACTTAAATACGAAATCGATTTGGGATGCGGTTGCGTCTACCTTTTCCAGCTTGTCGCAAAGCGTTTCGTTGCTGATGCTACCGCGTTGCTTGTTTTCTTCGATAATCGTTTTGACGAGTTCTGCTAAATTTTGTTCGGTAATGCTCATATCTTTTCTCCGTTAAGATAGTTTTTTCAGTTGCAAGGTTTTCTTTTGCAATAAAATTGCAAGGTCTTTTCTCTGCTCGGTATCCGTTTCCGCCTTAAACGCGGCGGTAAGTGCCTCTATTTCCGCTTGCAGTTGGATGCGCTTTAAGGTGATTAAACAGTCCTTAAAATACCGCTGCTCGGTTGTGGGGTCGATTTCCCTTAAGGATTCGGCAAGAATTTTACCCACTTCGTCGTGCTCGGATTCTTCTACGTACTCGTAGAGCATAGAGGGGTTGGGCGTTTCTCCTTCCTCCCGTTTTTCCACAACGTAATCGGCAATTACGCCGTGTACGGATTTGGGGAAGATTACACGCGTTGGATCGACCTCTTTTGCGTAGCTTTTGCCCGAAAGCAGAGCGTGCAGTACAAACCGTGCCGCAGCAAGTGCAGCGTCGCCTGCCGATTCGTGCGCGGGCTCGGGGATATCGGGCTGCTTTTGGGGTTGCTCTTCGCCTACGGCGGCTGCATCGCGTTGCAGCGATTCGTAAGTGATGCCCGTTTCCGAACGCAAGCGCTTTAGCAGTTCTTCCTTTAAAAAGTTATCCTCGCACGTTTGTACGATTTTTAACGCCTCGGCAATATATTCGCGCTTGCCGTCCGTCGTTTTTAAATTGTGCTTTTGCTTTAAGGCGTATAGCTTGTAGTCGATGAGCGGAAGTGCCTCGTTTAAGCATTTTTGGTAGGCTTCCTTGCCGCGTTGGCGGATAACCTCGTCGGGATCGAGCCCGTCCGGAAGAACGGCAACCTTTACTTTAAGCCCTTCGCCCTCTAAAATTTCCAGGCCGCGCATAGAGGCGTTTTGCCCTGCGGAGTCGCCGTCGTAGCTGATGACGACCGTATCGGTATACCGCTTAATGAGGCGGGCTTGGTCTGCCGTGAGCGACGTGCCCATGCTGGCAACGACGTTGGCAAACCCTTCTGCCGTAAGCGAAATGGTATCCATATACCCTTCTACCATAATAACGTACGGGAGGCCGTGCTCGTTTTTATATTTTTTGACGAGGTTGAGGTTGTAAAGCGTTTTGCGCTTTTGAAACAGCTCCGTTTCCTGCGTGTTTTTATATTTGGCAAAGGAAGGCTTTTTTTCCATTAATCTGCCGCCAAAGGCAACGACCTCGCCCATTTGGCTAATGACGGGGAAAATAAGTCTGCCGCCAAGGGCATCGTAAAGGCGACCGTTTTTTTCGCCCACAACGCCCACTTTAAGCATCTCTTCCCTCGTAAAGCCCTTTTGCGCAAGGAATTTGGGCAGCGTGTCAAAATCGGGCGAAGCGCCAAGCCCAAACCTTTTTACCGTTTTTTCATCTACGCCGCGCCCCTCTAAATAAGCGCGGTGGGCCTCTCCGCTTTCGCCGCGCAAGGCGGAAACGTAATAAAGGGCGGTTTGCTTCATCATGGCAAGCAGGCGTTCTTTTTCCTTTCGTTCCTTGGCAACGCGCTCGGCATCGTAAGAGCTTTCGGGCAGCTCCATTTTGGCCTTTTCGGCAAGGAGGCGAACTGCACCTGCAAAATCGAGCGACTCGTATTCCTGCACGAATTTAATAACGTCGCCACCCGCTCCGCAACCGAAGCAATGGTAAAACTGCCCTTCGCCATCGATGCAAAAGGAAGGCGTTTTTTCGTGGTGGAAGGGGCAGCACGCCCAATGGCTTTTGCCCTTTCTTTGCAAAGGAATATAAGAAGAGATGATTTGCACGATGTCCGTTTTACTCTTTAATTGTTCTAAAAAGGTTTTATCAAATCCCGGACTCACGGTTTTCTCCTAAAAGTGATATTTTGGTTAGTTTAGTAGGCTGCGCAAGCCCCTACGCGTTACAGCGACCAGCTTTTGGGGATAAAGAGCGAGGAAAATACGTATTCGGCGTAGCGGTCGCTCATGCTGGAAAGGTAGTCGCAAATGGCTCTGGTTTCGCCCTCCTCCTTGGCGATTTCGTAGAAAAAGGGAGGGAGCTTTTCGGGCGCAGCGCGGAAGTAATTGAACATTGCCTCCAGCATACGGTTGGCTTTTTCTTCCTCTGCCATAGAGGCGGGGGTTATGTATACGGAGCGGAACATAAAGTCGCGCAATTCGTCCATAGCGCAAAGCACTTCTTGTTCCATTTCTACAATGGGTTTCCCCTCGGAAACGCGGTAAATTGCCCAAATCATACTGTTAATGCGGGCAGAAGAGCTTTCTCCCAGCACCTTAAAGGTAGAGGCGGGTAAATCGCTGCGCTTGATGATGCCTGCACGAATAGCGTCGTCGATATCGTGGTTTAAGTAGGCGATGCGGTCTGCAAAGGAAACGGCTTTGCCCTCTAGCGTGGCAGGCGTGCCGCTTTTTTGGTGGTGCAAAATACCGTCGCGCACCTCAAAGGTGAGGTTTAAGCCCGCGCCGTTTTTTTCCAGCTTGTCCACCACGCGGACGGACTGCTCGGCATGCGAAAACGCGCCGCCCGAAAGGCGATTTAACACGCGTTCTCCGCTATGGCCAAAGGGGGTATGCCCTAGGTCGTGCCCAAGGGAAATTGCCTCCGTTAAATCTTCGTTTAAGCGCAGGCTACGCGCAATGGAGCGCGCAATTTGCGATACGTCGAGCGTGTGGGAAAGGCGGGTGCGGAAGTGGTCGCCCTCCGGCGATAAAAACACCTGCGTTTTGTTTTTTAAGCGGCGAAAGGCTTTTGAGTGGATGATGCGATCTCTATCGCGCTGAAAATCGGTGCGCATGGGGCAGGGAGTTTCCTCTCGTGCGCGCCCGCGCGTTTGCTCGGATTTTACCGCGAACGGAGAAAGAAAGGTGTTTTCTATTTGATAGGTAATTTCTTTCATTTTGCGCCCTCCTTTGCTATAAAAAAGCAAATCGTTTTCGGGGTGGTTTTGCCCTATTTTGAGCGGTTTTTTGCGAAATTAATATTGTTTTTGCCCAAAAAGGATATTATACGCCTTTTTCTATTTAATTATTCTCAATTCAAGAGGAAAAACCCTTTTTTTTGTATAAATTTTTTTTGAAAATTTTTCCTTTTTACAAAAAAGCAGAGGGCAAACGCCCTCTGCTTATTCTTTTATTCGGTTGATAGCCTCTTCTTTCGGCGCAGTAATTGCAGGTGCGGCGCAACGCGCTTGGGAGCAAAAAGCCAAAAGAGGAACGGAAGGTTACTTTAAAATGGTAACGTATTTGGTTACGTCGAACGCTTTCCAAGGAATGAGCTCCTTGGGAGGCTCGGATAAAAATACCAAGCGTTCTTTGGTAACGGGGTGGGTAAATTTCAGCGAATACGCATAGAGGGCAAGGTTGCCCTTTACCGCCTTTTCGCCGCCGTATTTTACGTCGCCGAATACGGGGTTGCCGATGCCTGCCATTTGCACGCGGATTTGATGACTTCTGCCCGTGTGAAGGGTTACTTCGGTTAAGGTATAGCCGCCCTTTTCTTCTAACGTGCGGTAAGCAAGCTCTGCCTTTTTAGCGCCCTCCGTCGTTTCCGAGGCAAGGTATACTTGGTTGGTTACGGCGTTCTTTTTTAAATAGTTGGTAAGAACGGCCTTTTCCTTTTTGGGCGTGCCGACCAAAACGGTTAAGTACTTCTTTTCAAAGTCGCCGCCCCACAGTTGCTCGGACAGACGAGATGCCGCCTTGGAGGTTTTGGCAAATACCATAATGCCGCCCGTGGGACGGTCTAAACGGTGTACCAAGCCAACGAACGCATCGCCTGGCTTGTTGTACGTTTCCTTTAGATAGGTCTTAACTACGTTTAATAAGTCCTGATCTTTGGATTCGTCCTCGCAGGAAGGCATATTTTGCGGTTTTTCTACCACGATAACGTGATTATCCTCGTGTAAAATGACCAAATCTTCTTTATTCATTGTAAAACATTCCTCCTGCCCCGCAAGGCAAAACGATTCCTTCTTCGGTGGGAAGACCAACCTCGTACGCTTCTATTTTTCCGGGAATTCCCTCTAAAGCAAGCGTTAAAATATTGGAAAGAACTTGGGGCTGTAAGCCCGTGGTGTAGCTGTTGATAAGGAAAAACAAGGGATCTTCGGACAGCACGCCGCGGCACAAGGTAACGAGGTCATAAAGTCCGCTTTCTATTTTCCAGGTTTCGCCGTTAGGGCCTCTGCCGTAGGACGGGGGGTCCATAATAATAGCGTCGTACTTATGCCCTCTTCTAATTTCGCGCTGAACGAACTTAAAGCAGTCGTCTACGATATAACGCACTCTTCCCTCGGGCACGCCCGAAAGACGGACGTTTTCCCCTGCGCGCTCTACCATATTTTTAGCCGCGTCTACGTGGCAAACCTTTGCGCCTGCTTTGCTGCAGGCAACCGTTGCGCCGCCCGTGTAGGCAAACAGGTTGAGTACGGATACTTCCTTGCCCTGTTCTATGCGGCGTTCGATTAATTTTTGCATGACGTCCCAGTTGGCGGCTTGCTCGGGAAATAGCCCCGTATGCTTAAAGCCCATAGGCTTTATTTTAAAGCGCAGGGCTTTATAGGAAACCTCCCATTCGGCAGGAAAGGGGCGCAAATTGTGCCATCTGCCGCCGCCGCTTTCGCTCCGCTCGTAATAAGCGTTGAGTCCAGGATAGGTTTTTAAATCGAACTTCGCCGGCCAAATAACCTGCGGATCGGGACGGAGCAGAATTACGTTTTTCCAACGCTCCAGCTTATAGCCGTCGCCCGTGGCAATGACCGAATAATCCTTCCAGTTGCTGGCTGCGCGCATATTAGTCCACCTTTTTTACGGTTACGGTAACGGGCGCGCCGTTTACGTCAATTTCCTTTTGATAGCCGCCTTCTGCTTGGCCATAAGAAAGGGCGAGAACGGCTTTGGCGACCTCTTCCTTTCTTCCCTCGATAATTTCCGCCGTTTTTGCATCGGCAATTACGAGGTTTACGCTAATGCGGTCGGTAACCTCAAAGCCTGCCTCTTTACGGAGGGTTTGAATTTTACTGATCAACTCTCTTGCGTAGCCTTCTGCAATCAAGTCGTCGGTGAGCTCGGTAGAAAGAACGACGGTAATACCGCGGTCGCTTGCAGATGCGTAGCCTTCCTTGCTCTTGATGGTGATGAGGAGATCTTCCTTGGTAAAGGAAACGTCCTCGCCGCCGAGGTTTACCGTATAAACGCCGCTATTTTCCACGCCTTCTACCACTTCTTTGCCGTTGCAAGAAGAAAGGAAGTTGCGGATTTCGCCCAGCTTTTTACCGTATTTCGGGCCGAGCGTTTTTAATTGCGGCTTGAGCTCGTAAGAAATAAAGTCGGTTGCGGATGCGCCCGAAAGCACGTTTTTCACGTTGAGCTCGTCCTTTAAAATTTCCGCCGTTTCGTCGGTGATAACGATGTTACGTTCCGTACAAACGGTGAGGGCGGAAAGGGGTTGACGGTTTTTGATGTTGCTTGCGTTTCTTGCCGCTCTGCCAAGAACGACGATTTCCAACGTTTCTTCCATTTCCTTTTCCAGCGCCTTGTTGATAAGCGTTTCGTCCGCTACGGGGAAGGAGCAAAGATGTACCGAAACGGGAGCGGTTGCATCGAAATTAGGCACGAGGTTGCGGTAAATGGATTCTGCCATAAAGGGCGTGTAGGGTGCAAGCAGTTTGGAAAGGGTAGTAAGAACGGTATAAAGGGTGGTATAAGCCGCCGCCTTATCCTCCGTCATACCCTTGCCCCAGTAACGTTCTCTACCGCGGCGAACGTACCAGTTGGAAAGCTCGTCGGTAAAGTCTTGAATGGCACGCGCACTTTCGGTAATGGTATAGTTTGCAAGGCTTTCGTCTACCATTTTTACAAGCGAGTTCAGCTTGGAAAGCACCCAGCGGTCCATTTTGGTAAGCTTGCAATCTTTTAAATTATATTTGGTAGGATCGTAGCCGTCGATATCGGCGTAAAGCACGAAGAACGCGTAAGTATTCCACAGCGTGCCCATGAATTTGCGCTGACCCTCGCTAACCGCTTCTTCGTAGAAACGGGAGGGCAACCACGGGCTGGAACCGGTATAGAAGTACCAGCGAACGGCATCTGCTCCTTGCTTATCTAAAATAGACCAAGGATCGACTACGTTGCCCTTGTGCTTACTCATTTTAATACCGTTTTTATCGTTTACGTGGCCGAGAACGATACAGTTTTTAAAGGGTGCTTTACCAAAAAGCAGGGTGGAAATCGTAAGCAAGGTATAGAACCAGCCGCGCGTTTGGTCTACCGCTTCGCTAATGAAATCGGCAGGGAACGTTTGGTGGAATAAATCGTGATTTTCAAACGGGTAGTGGTACTGCGCAAAAGGCATAGAACCGCTATCGAACCAGCAGTCGATAACCTCGGGCACGCGCTTCATTTCGCCGCCGCACTTTTCGCACTTCATCGTGAGATTATCGAGGTAGGGGCGGTGCAATTCGATATCGCCCGTAACGCCGCAACGCTCGCGCAGCTCTTCCTTGCTGCCGATTACGTGGATTTCGCCACAATCGGCGCAAACCCATACGGGAAGGGGCGTACCCCAGTAACGCTCGCGCGATAAGCCCCAGTCGATAACGTTTTCGAGGAAGTTGCCCATACGGCCCGTTTTAATGGTTTCGGGCATCCAGTTTACCGAGTTGTTGGAGGCAATAAGCTGATCCTTAACGGCGGTAACGCGGATAAACCAGCTGTGGCGTGCATAGTAGAGGAGGGGGGTATCGCAACGCCAGCAGAAGGGGTAGCTGTGCTCGTAAAGGGCTTCTTTAAACAGCTTGCCCGTTTGCTTTAATTCGTGAATAATAAATTTATCGGCGTCTTTTGCGAAAATGCCTTGGTATTCGCCGGCTTCTGCCTTAAAGCAGCCGCGTTCGTCGATAAGCTGAACGAAGGGGAGCTCGTACTTTCTGCCAACCTTGGCGTCGTCCTCACCAAAGGCGGGAGCGATGTGAACGATACCCGTACCATCGGTAAGGGTTACGTAATCGTCGCAGGTAACGTAGTACGCCTTTTCCTTAAACGAACCAAGTGCGTAGGTAAAGAGGGGTTCGTAAGCGGTGTATTCGTATTCCTTACCCTTTTTAACGGAAATTTCCTCGTATTCTTCAAACAGGGTGGAAACGAGGGCTTTTGCCATAATGTAATGCACGCCGCCAGAAACGATTTCGCTATAATCCTCTTTCGCGTTCATACAAAGGGCAACGTTAGAAGGAAGCGTCCACGGCGTGGTCGTCCAAGCGAGGAAGTAGGTATTTTCTCTATCTACTACCTTAAACTTAACGAATACCGATTTTTCCTTTACGTCCTTATAGCCTTGGGCAACCTCGTGCGAGGCGAGCGCCGTACCGCAACGGGGGCAGTAAGGCACGATTTTATGGCCTTTGTATAAAAGACCTTTCTTCCAAATTTCTTTAATTGCCCACCATTCCGATTCGATATAATTATCGTTGTAGGTAACGTAGGGGTGATCCATATCTACCCAGTAACCAACGCGGTCGGACATCTTTTCCCATTCGCTTTGGTATTTCCAAACGCTTTCCTTACACTTGCCGATAAAGGGCTCGATACCGTACGTTTCAATTTCCTTTTTGCCGTCTAAGCCAAGCGATTTTTCCACTTCCAGCTCTACGGGGAGGCCGTGCGTATCCCAGCCAGCCTTGCGGAGAACGTGCTTGCCCTTCATCGTTTGATAGCGCGGAATGATATCCTTCATAACGCGGGTTAAAATATGGCCGATATGCGGCTTGCCGTTTGCGGTGGGAGGTCCGTCGTAAAAGCTGAATTCCTCTCCCCCTTCGGTTTGCTCGATGCTCTTTTCAAACACGCCGTTCTCTTTCCAAAATTCGATCACTTCCTTTTCGCGATCGAGAAAGTTCATACCGGTATCTACCTTTTTATACATACCCTTCCTCCTATAAGTGTTTTCGTAGAAGTTTTGTAGTGCTTTCCCCTTGCGGGGATATAAAAAAAGGTTCTTGTGCAGGAACACAAGAACCACCTTTACACAAAATGCCGCAATAACGGCTTGCGCTTTGTAACGGAGCGCAACTCCGTGCTTTCTTACACAGGGGCGAATTTACCCCCTTGGGATTGCAGGCTGATCGGGTGATACCCTGCCTTGCTCCCCTTACGGCATTGCACCAAACTGCCGCTCTCTAGAAAGGATTGCAAGCGGACTTGTCCCGCTTTAACGCCTTTTTTTATGAAGTTTTGTTGCGACAACCGCAGCTGCCCAAACGGGCGCGCCAAGATAAAACGCTTTTATTTTTGCGCCGCGGATTTTTGCGTTTATGCTGCGCTGATATTTCACGTTTATGTTGCGCCGCGGTAAGACGCTTTTATTTTTGCGCCGCGGTAACGCGGCGGAACAGGCAAAGCACCGTACGTCCTCCGTTGATAATCCCGACCGGGCCGGAACTTCGGCAGGTGACTCCCGTAAAGCTACCTTATGGCACACGAATCTCTCCGCTTAGTGCTGCTACATCCCTGTCCTGACACGGTTCACGGCAACCCGTTGCATAAGACCTTACGATCGACGTTCCTTACCGACACCAGCGCCCCATCGGAAAGACCGAGGGAGGCATTCGGCTCTGCTACAGCGGATTGCAGATACAGGGCACCGCTAACTCCCCACCTAGTACGGTAATAGTTATTTTACCCTATTTCCGTTTTTTTTGCAACTGTTTTTAGGGGTGGGAAGAAAAGTTTGTATCGCCTTTGTGTGCTTGCCGCCCTTTTCTAACCAAAAAGGATGCTAAAAAAGGAATATTATTCCTTTCCGTCTTCGTAAATATGCTTTTTGGTGGGTGCGGCAAATACCACGTCAAAGAGGTCTTCTACCATAGAAGAATCGATATCTTCTACCATGCCCTTATCGATAAGCTTGGCGTTTTCGGGGCGGATGGGAAGCTGAGCGAGCAGCTTTAAGCCGAATTCTTGCGCCGTTTTTTCCGCATCGCTCTTGCCGTAAAGGTAAATTTTATCCTTGCAGGTGGGGCATTCGACGTAGCTCATATTTTCCACGATGCCGAGCACGGGGATATTCATCATACGCGCCATGTTTACCGCTTTAGAAACGATCATAGAAACGAGTTCTTGCGGGGAGGTTACGATGATGATGCCGTCTACGGGGAGGGATTGGAATACGGTGAGGGGTACGTCGCCCGTTCCCGGGGGCATATCCACGTACATATAGTCTACCTCGTTCCAAATAACGTCCGTCCAAAACTGCGTTACCATACCCGCAATAACGGGGCCGCGCCATACAACGGGTTGGCTTTCGTTTTCTAAAAACATGTTAGCGGAAACGATTTCAACGCCGCCCTTGCTGCGCGCGGGGACGATGCCGTATTCGTTGCCCGTAGCCTTTTCGGTAATGCCGAACATTTTAGGAATGGAGGGGCCGGTGATATCGGCGTCGATAACTGCCGTTTGCAAGCCCTTTTTTGCCGTTGCCGCCGCCAAGGTTGCCGTAACGAAGGATTTACCTACGCCGCCTTTACCGCTGACGATAGCAATGACCTTTTTTACCTTGGAAAGGCTGCCGGGGCGTTTGATCATGCTTTGGGGTTGTCTGTCCTTACAATTAGAAGAACAAGTGGAGCAATCGTGTGTACATTCAGACATTGTATATTACCTCTTAAAATTATTTTTATATTGATGGGAAAATATGCTTTCCGCTTTTGGAAGGGGTTTAGTCTTCTATTTGGGCAAGCTCTTCTAGCCATGCGGAAGAATCGATATCGCTGGGGAGATGAAAATCGCCGCGCGGCGATAGGGATACCGAGCCGATTTTTGCGCCGTCCGGCAAACAGGAGCGTTTGAACTGCTGACTGAAAAAGCGGCGGAAAAATACCGTGAGCCATTTGTGAATGGTTTGCGCGGAATAAACGCCGGAAAAAGCGTATTTTGCTACGTGAAAAACTTTACTTGGCGCATAGCCCAGCTTTAAAAAGGCGTGCAGGAAAAAGTCGTGCAGCTCGTACGGGCCGACGAGGTCTTCCGTTTTTTGGGCAATTTCCCCTTCGCTTGGCGGCAAAAGTTCGGGAGAAACGGGGGTTAAAACCACGTCTATCAAATGGTGCGCCAGGGTGGGATTTTGCTCTTTTACCCCTTCCGCGTACGCGGAAACGAGGTAACGTACCAAGGTTTTGGGAACGGAGGCGTTTACCCCGTAGGAAGAAAGATGGTCGCCGCCGTAGGTTGCCCAGCCGAGGGCTAGCTCGGACAAATCGCCCGTGCCAACGACGATGCCGCCCGTTTGGTTGGCTACGTCCATTAATACCTGCGTACGCTCGCGCGCTTGGGCGTTTTCGTACGTTACGTCCCTTTCTCCGCTATGGGAAATATCGGATAGATGCTGCGTTACAGCAGCTTTTACGGGGATTTCCCTTAACGTTGCGCCAAAGGCGTTGGTTAAAGCGCAGGCGTTTTGATAGGTGCGGTCGGTCGTACCGTAGCAGGGCATGGTGATGCACAAAATATCTGCGCGGGGTTTACCGATAAGATCGAACGCCTTTGCGATGACGATAAGGGCAAGGGTGGAATCTAACCCGCCCGAAATGCCGAGCACCGCTTTTTTTGCGCCCGTGTGGAGGAGGCGTTTTTTAAGCCCTTCTGCCTGCATGCGTAAAATACGTTCGGCTTTTTCCGCCCCGCCTACCTTAGGAAGGAAGGGCGTTTGATCAAAAGGGCGGGTAAGCTCCGTTTGCTGAATAGGCAAGGTAAAGTAAACTTCGCGATAGGGCTTTTCTTCTACCCCGAAAAAGGCGTTGCGCTCCGCACGGACTGCGGTAAGGCGATCTACGTCTATTTCGGTAATTGCGCCCTCGCCGGAAAACGGGAGCGACTCTATAAGCAGTTTGCCGTTTTCGCAAACGAGGTTATGCCCCGAGAAAACGAGGTCGGTGGTCGATTCGCCCTCGCCTGCCTCGGCATAGAGGTAAGCGGCTTGAATGCGACGGCTATGCTCGCTAACGGTGCGCTTTCTCGCCTCGGCTTTGCCTACCGTTTCGCTATTAGCAGAAAGGTTTACGATGACGGTTGCGCCCGCCGCCGCGTGCGATACGGAGGGAGGGTTTGCCACCCAAAGATCTTCGCAAAGCTCTGCCGCAACGCTAAGGTTGGGCAGGTTTTCCGCCGTGAAGAGTAAATTCGTGCCAAAGGGTACGGTTTTACCGCCTACGGTTAGGCTTTGGGGCGTTTTGATGCCGCTGCGAAAGGTGCGTTTTTCGGAAAATTCCGCATAGCAAGGGAGGTGCGTTTTGGGAACGACGCCTAAAATTTCGCCGTGGAAAACTGCCGCCGCGCAGTTATATAAGCTTCCGCGTACGCGTAAAGGCAGGCCTACGAAAAAGAGCGTATCGCAGGCTTTGGTTTTTTCGGCAAGCCACAAAAGCGCGGTTTTAGCCCCCGCAAGGAGGGTGGGGTGCGCCAACATATCCCCTGCCGTATAGCCGGTTAAGGAAAGCTCCGGAAAAACGGCAAGCTTTACGCCCTTTTGCGCCGCGCTTATTAAAGCCGCGGCAATGGCCTCTGCATTTTGTTTGGGGTTTGCTACCGATATGGGGGCGGTAAGTGCCGCCGCTTTGATAAATCCGTATTGCAAAACAATTCTCCGTTGGGTGCGATATTCGGCTTGCCGCCGAACCGCTACCCGTTTATTTTTAGATTGTTAATTTTTTGTGTTTTCATCCGCCTGCGTTTTTTACGGTTTGCCGCGCAGGGCGGAAGGGTTTTCGCTTATTTTTTTTGTTTGCCGCGCAGGGCGGAAGGTTTTTCGCTTATTTTTTGGTTTTCCGCGCAGGGCGGAAGGGGTTTCCGCTTGCCGAGGACAATGCCGTGGGGCGTAGTGCTCGTTTCCGCTTGCCGAGGGCAATGCCGAATTAGTTTTCGGTTGCGGGTGCGCCGCGGAAGGAGGCTTTTAGGGCGCGTTCCTTATCCAAAGCCAAGGTGAGCTGCGAGGTGAGGGTGAGCAAAAAGGCGTAATCGTCCTTGCTGACGTTGCCGTCCGAGCAGTCCACCAAAATTGCGCCGAAACATACGCCGTCCGAACCCGTCATCGGCAAAATTTTAACGGTGAGGTCGGGGAAACGGTTTTCCTTATACCCACACGTTTTGCCGTTTTTAATACACCAGGCGTATTCGTGCGCGATGGAAGCGAGGTCGATAAAATCGTCTTCCTCTTTTAGCGGTTGCATGGGTACGCCGTATTCGTCGCAAAAGAGTAGCTTTCGGGAAGTGAGCTCTTCTACGCTTTTTTCGCCGTAAGCAACAATTTCCTTTCCCGTTACGGCAAGGAGCCCCTGCGAAAACTCGAACAGGCTTTTCATTTGCCGCTCGTTACGGTCGGAACGCTTGCTTTGCTGTTGCATGCGATAAATAAGGGTGTTTACGACGATTTCTACAATTAAAAAGCTAAAAAGAGAAACGTAGCTATTGAGGTCTTGCAGCTTGATGTCGTATTTGGGGTCTAAAAATAAAAAGCTGTAAAGAAGGGTGATAACGACGGTGGAAAACAGCCCGTAAAAGGGGCTTTTCATTTCCGCAATGATGATAATTAAGGCAACCGTGTATACGAGAACGATGTTTTCGATACGCACGCCAAAGGCCTCGATTGCCAGCGAAAACAGCGTGGCAAGCGCTAAAATGACTATGGTTATAACGGTGCGAATTGCCGAATTGTTGGTTTCTTGACCTTTCATTACATTACCTCTTTACGCGCTACGCCCAAACCGCATTGTACGAGCGCAACGGCTACGATATATACTTCTAATCTGCCGATAAACATACCTACCGTCCCTATCCAAAGCACGAGCGGAGAGGAGGCGGAGGAGATAACCCCGTAGGAAATACCCGTGTTGCCGATGAGCGAAGTGAATTCTAACAAGCTTTCCTTAAAGGGAAAACCGCACGCGGCAAGGAGTAGCGTTCCAACTAAGACTACGGCTAAATAGAGTTGGATAAATACGTTGTTATCCGCCGCCGCCTTATCGGTTATCGTAATATATTCGCCGCAGCGCCACATTTTGTTGGTGCGAACGGTACGCGTTTTACTAAAACGGTCGCGCAGGTTCCAGTAAATCGATTTCAGCATAAGCACGATACGGTTTTGCTTGATACCGCCTGCGGTAGAGCCTTGCCCTCCCCCAACGAGCATCGCAAAAAAGAAAATAAGGAGCACGGCAGAGGGGAAATTTTGAAAGCCAGAAAGAGTGGTATACCCCGTGGAAGACGCCGCCGATACGAGGTGGAAAATGGAATGCTCTACTCCCTTTCCGTAAGAGGAGGAAATACCCGCGTTTACCAAAAACAAGGCGCAAAGAGGTACGGTTACGAGGAGGAACAATCCGTTAAACCAAAGCTCTGCATGGCGCAAGCCCTTTTTCCATTTGCCCGTAACGAAAAATAGGTTCACGAAAAAGTTGGTCATACCAAGGAGCATCAAAACGATGGTGGTAATTTCGATGCCTGTAGCGTTATACGCGCCCGTGGTGTCGTTAATATAAAAGCCCATGCTTTCGTTTCGGGTGGAAAAACCGCCCGTTGCAACGGCGGCAACCGAGTGGTTAAAGGCGTCGAACACCGTCATTCCGAACAAGGTATAGGCTACCGTGCCAAGCGCAATAAACAGGGCGTAAATGCTAAAAATGATGCGTGCGCTGTTTACAAGGTTGGGCACGAGCTTATCGGGGTGGCCTTCTGCATTATAGAGGTTTACCCCGTAGCGGTCGGAAAGGGCGCTGGTCATGATGAGAATGAGCCCTACGCCGCCAAACAGATGGGTAAGCGAGCGGAAAAATAAAAACAGCTTGGGGAGCGTTTCTACGTCGCAAACGGTATAGCCGGAGGTGGTATAACCGCTGGTCATTTCAAATATCGCTTGCGTAAAGGTTAAATTGCCGAACAAGGCAAAGGGAATTGCGCTGAATACGATGGTTACGATCCAAACGAGGAGGAGAAGAACGGCGTCCCAGTGGCCGGAAAGCGTGCCTTCCTTTTTTCCCTTAATTAAAAACATGAGAAGATAGCCGATTAAAATGGCGGCGACACCGGGGACGATAAAGCATTTTGCATACTGCATTTCCCCGGGATAAAATACGAGAAGGAGCAACGGTAGCAGTAAAATTACGCCGATCATTACGGTAAAAATACCGAGATAGCCGACGATAAGTCTTGCGCCGGTTGCCGTTTCTTTTTTCAAAACGGGCATAAATTACACCCTCCTTTTTTGAATGGCGGCAACGAGCTCTGCTTGATCCTTGGGCGTGGAAATAATAACGAGGGTATCCCCCTTTTCAATTACCGTACGACCGTCGGGAATAATGACTTCTTCTTTTCGCATAATGCAGCTTACGTTCATATTTACGGGGCTTTTAAAATCCATTAACGCCTTGCCGACGAGGGCGTAATCCTCTGCCATTTTCAGCTCGGTTAACACGATTTTTTCATCTTCTACCGAAAGGGTTTTTATTAAGTTTTCGATGGAAGAAGCGCGCTCGATCGTTTGCGCAACGAGGTATGCCGAAGAAATTACCGTATCTACGCCCATCGCTTTAAACACGTCCACGTTTTTGGGGTCGTGCACGATGCAAACGGTCTTTTTTACGCCAAACGTTTTTTTGGCGAGCTGACAAATAACGAGGTTATCCGCGTCCCTTCTCGTCAGCGCAATGGCTACGTCTGCCCCTTCTGCGCCTGCATCGGAAAGGACGTAGGTTTTAGAGGGGTCGCCCGCGTATACGGGAATATTGTGCGAAGAGGAAAGGCGACGGCAATAATCGGTTTCCGCATTGATAACGACGAGGTTTACGTGGCGTTGCTTTTTGAACATGCGGATTAAGAAGTCTGCCTCGTTATGTCCGCCTGCAATTACGATTTTCATCTTGCGTCCTCCTCTAACAGTTCGTCGAACGCTGCCATGGAAAGCAGGAAGGGATATACCGCAACGACGTGCGTATTTTCAAGCAGGGTGCTTTTATCGGCATCGTTTAAGCGGATATAAACGCGGTCTATTTCGTAAACGCGGTCTGCAACCTGGGCTACGAATAGGTTTACGTTGTCGTCGTCGGTGGTGGCAAGCACCATTTTCGCCTCCTTAATGCCGGCGTATTCTAAGTTGTTTACGTCCGTGCCGTCCCCTACCAGCTGAAAGCCGGAAAAGGTTTCGGGCAATTTGCGAAAGCTTTTTTCGGAAGCGTCGAGCACGACTACGTCTTGCCCTGCCATAGATAGTTTGGTTGCGAGGCTACTGCCCAATCTGCCGCAGCCTACGATAATTACTCTGTTTTTCATATATCTTCCCCCTTAGGGATTTCGTTTGCCGCCGCGGCGGCAAACGGAAGTTTAATTGTTTAAGCTTTTAAAAATTTTCTTTTAACGGGTTAATTACCCCGTTTCACGTTCCCGCTTCATGAAACCTTTCATTGAGCGCCGTTTAATTGAGCTCCGTTTAATTGAGTGCCGTTTAATTGAGCGTCGTTTAATTAAGCGTCGCAAGTCCTTTTTTAGACTCTTGGTACAGGAAGTTCATTTTTTCGGCAAGCCAGGTAAAGACGAAGTCGTACTGCGCTTCTCTGTTTGGCAAAGCCATAATCCAGTCGGGCGTTTCAAATACCTTTTCGTTATAATCCCAACGCTCGTAGTTGCGGTTCCAGCCTTCTTCTATTTCGTTCATACAAGCAAATACCGAGTAGAGGTAAAGCTGCCAATCGCCCTCGTACATTTCTACGATGCGCTCGTAAACCTTGCGTCTGGATTCGGGATGCTTCTTAAGCCCTGCGCCTGCGGCGTTTACCTGGAAGCCGTACCACGTTTCGGGCGAACGGTCGACGTAAGAAACGTTGTTGATACCGATATCAAAGTCCCAAAGCGGGCCTGCGGTAATTAAACCGCCCTGCTTTTTGTATACGAAGATGCTTGCTTGCGTGCAGTCGAAGTTAGAGAACAGGTCTTGCATGAGCCAGTAGTCGATAAAGCTATCTTCGTCCAAATATTTTAGGTAGGTATCGCGGTCGCCGTTATACAGCGCGCGCATTGCCATAGACATTACGTCGGTAATATAGGTAAGAACGGAATCCCATTCTGCCTCCGTTTCAAAGTCCTCACGCTCGGGATATTTTACGTTCCAGTAATAGGTGCCGGCAACATGAATGTAGGGCTCGTCGGGGTTGCGTTCGAGATCTTCGAGCATACGGTTGTAGGGCACTTGCTCTAACAAAAAGCCCGTATCGTATTCGTTTTTGGGGGTACCTGCAAGGTTGATGCGATCTTTAGAGGCGCGAATGGTTTCGATAAGCAGGTACAATCCGCGGAAGTCGCCGTTGATGGTAAGGTAAACGTAGTGGAATTCGGGCTCCCAGCCTTGGTTGTATGCTTCGTCCGCACCAAAGCCGTATGCTAAAAGGTTGCGGATCATCGTTTTATCGGCATGGTTGGAAATAAGCGCGTAGTTTTTCTCTCCCGTCATACCGAGAACGTTGGTGTTTTTATCGGTAAGTTTAATGCGGTAGGAGGGCTTTGCCATACACCACCAAGAGGAGTTGCCTCTGCCGCGAATTTCCGTAGTTACGTTTACGTTCCAGTCGGCGTTAAGCTCGCTTTCGATAATGAAATTAGCGTTGATATAATCGAATTTAGAGGTAATACCTACGCCGCCTTCCGTATTGATGGTAAGCATGGGGATTTCGTTTAAGAAGCCGAAATTGTCCATAAATTCCGCCGCCTGCTCTTCTTCTACCCAACGGGCGTAATATTCGCCGTGTTTCGTGCAGTTGCGGTATGCGCTAAAGGGCTTGTTATCGGAGGTAAACCAACCGGCAAAGGCGTAGCCTTCCCGTTCGGGGAAAATTAGTTCGCCAAGGCTGGTGTTATAGGCAACCCCTCTAACGATATCGCCCTTTCCGTTGTTTTGATGGAAGGTAAGCGTTACAGCAGGGAGATATTTTGCAAAGTAGCGGCGGTTGCCGTCCGTTGCAGGGGTATATACTCTGCGCGCGTATTCCTTGCTGGTATACCAGCCGGCAAAAACTTGACCTGCAATGCGCTTGGGCTGCGGGAAATCGATAACGTCGCCCGCAAGGCAAGCGGTCGTATCCATCGTTTGGTCGGGATACAGGAAGGATATGGTTACGGGGTTACCGTTTTCCACCTTATAATAGGGTTCGTCTACGGCGTATTCTACGATTTTAAGTTCGTCGAACCAGTATTCCGAATATTTATAAAGTCCGTACATTTT
>JAFOHH010000116.1 GCA_017421905.1 Clostridia bacterium | reverse complement strand
CCACAAAAACGCAAAGCGCAAGAAAGAAATATAAAAGCGCGTTTAATGCAATTTTACCAATCTTTTTTCCCATGGCTTTTATATACCTCGCTTTTCGTTTGCCGCCGATAGCTTTTTAGTAAGTGTTTTGCCCTTTTTAACTATGGGTTTTCGACAAATTTAAACACTTTTAGCTATACTTACACTTATAATAATATATTATACTACCGAACGAAATAAAAGTCAATTTTTTTTATAAAATTTATAAAAATTTTTTTCATATAAAAAAAACACCCTGCTTGCAGGGTGTTTTAAGGGTGTTTTTTAGGCATAAAAGCTTAATTTTAACTTTTGTATTGCGTATTATGCGCCGCGGTAGTGGTTTTTTTGCAACGTGCGCCGCGGTGAAACTTTTGCAATATGCGCCGCGGTAGTGGTTTTTTTGCGACGTGCGCCGCGGCAGATGCGTTTGCGTACCTTGGCGGAGATTTTTTTCTTCCGCTTGCCGCTATGCGATGGCTTGGGTTAAGCCGACGATAAGGGGCATGGTGATAAGCGACAGCACGGTGGAAAGGGAAACGAGCCGAACGGAAAGATCGGTATCGCGGTTAAACTTTGCCGAAAAAATGGTGGCGGTTGCGCCAACGGGTGCGCTTGCGCCGATAACCGAAACGGTAAGTACGTTTCCGCGCACGCCCAAAAGGTATAGCGCGCCGAGCGCCACAAGCGGGAACACTACGAGGCGGAAGGCAATGCATACGAAAGAGGATGCGTCGGTAAAGGCGGCTTTGAGGTTGGCTTCTCCCAAATAAAAGCCTACCATAAACATAGGCAAGGGTAAATTGAGGGCGGACATGCCGGAAAGGGCGTCCTTTACGATGGTAGGCAGTTGAATGCCTGCGCTTTCCCCCACCGTAATATAAAGAGGCGTTGTGAAGATAAATAAGCCCACAACCACGCCGATTATGCCGGGATTTAGGAGAATTTTTTTAAGGTTCATGCTTTGCCCGTCGCCACCCATATCGATAAGACCCCACGTCCATAACACGATATTAAATACGGCAAGGTATACGGCGGCGTAAAGTGCGCCCTCGTGCGAGGTAGGGGTATCGATGAGCGCTTGCGCGAGAGGGAGGGCGATAAAGCCTGCGTTGGAAAAGACCGCAGCAAAGCGCATAATGCGCCTTCTGTCCTCGTTTTTCGAACGGAAAAGGAGGTAAACTGCGCCGATCGTTGCGGCGTGAAAGAGGGCCGCTATAACGGCTACCATTCCGATGTTTTTTAAGATGGAAAGAAGTTCTTCCCGCTCGTAAGCGGTGGAAGAAAAGGCGTTGACGATAACGCAGGGGGTTACGAAGTACATAACGATATCGGCAAGGCATTTGTTGGCTTCTTTATTCAAAAAACGAATGCGGTGGCAAATAAAGCCGATTGCGATAAAGATAAATAGAAGCCCTACCTTTTCCGCAACCGCGAGAAAACTATCTAAAAACAGCATTACGGCTTCACTCCGAATTCTTTTTCCATTAATGCAAGAATTTCGTGGCGGTACGGCATAGAGGGCGAAGAGCCTAATCTCGTAACCGAAATTGCCGCCGTGCAGGTTGCAAATTGTAGGGCGCGCTCTATGGGCATACCCTCTGCAATGGCGGTAGCAAAGCCGCCGTTAAACGCATCACCCGCGCCCGTGGTTTCTATCGCTTTTACCTTAATGGCAGGGACGAACACCTCCTCCTTGCCGTTGGTGTAATACACGCCGCGCACACCGAGGGTGATGACGACGTTTTTTACGCCCATTTCAAAAAACTTTTGCGCGGCGGCGCGGCAATCGTCTTGCGTTACTACGGCAACGCCGGTAAACTGCTCTGCCTCCGTTTCGTTAGGGGTAACGTAATCTACGCCGCGGAACAATTCTTTGGGGACGTCGATAAAGGGGGCGGGGTTTAAAATAAAGGGCTTGCCGTATTTTTGCGCCAACGCTTTGGTTGCGAAAACCGCCTCGGTTGTCGTTTCAAACTGCGTTAAAACGGCGTCTGCCGTGGCGAAATCTTTTTCGGCGGCAAGAACGCGCGCCTCGGTTACCTGTTCGTTTGCGGCAAAGATAACGATGATGCGGTTTTGCGCATCGCTTTCGTCAATTTCGATAAGGGCACTACCCGTTTCCGCAGCATCGTCTACGGTAACGTATTCCTCGCTCATTTGCTCGCGCTCGTAATGCGCTTTTAAAATTTGGCCGAGTACGTCGTTTCCGCGGTAGCCGATAATTTTTACCTGCGAGCCTGCGCGGTGGGCGGCCGTCATTTGGTTACTGCCTTTGCCACCCGGTCCAAAACGCAAGGTAGAGCCTTTGGTGGTTTCCCCCGCAACGGGAAGGTGTGGTGCAAAGCCGGTTACGTCTACGATTAAAGAGCCCGGCCCGATAATTTTTGCCATGGTTTTTCTCCCTTTTATAAGTGTTATGCCAAAGGGAAAGGAGCGTTTCCCCTTCCCCATCGGCGAAAATTTTAGTTTTTGGGTGCGCCCGTGATAATTGCAATGCCTGCGGAAGTACCAAGGCGGTTTGCCCCTGCATTAATTAAGGCTTGCGCGTCTTCGTAAGTGCGGATGCCGGAGGAGGCTTTCAGCTCTACCGCGCCCGTGAGGTTGGCTTTCATAAGCTTGATATCTGCTACGGTTGCAACGCCTTGCGATACGCCCGTGCAGGTTTTAACAAAGTGTGCGCCTGCCTCGCAGGAAAGGCGGGTTGCGGTGGCTTTTTCTTGGTCCGTTAAAAGGCCCGTTTCAATGATAACCTTTACCGTTTTGCCCTTTGCTGCGGCAACGACAGCGGCAATTTCGTTGCGAACGTAGTCTTCTTCGCCGTCTTTCAGTCTGCCAACGTTGATAACCATATCAAATTCGTCGCAGCCCATTGCGTAGGCATCTTCCGTTTCGGCAACCTTTACCTTGGTGGTATTTTGACCCAAGGGGAAGCCGATTACCGTGCAAACCTTTACGGTGGTCCCTTCAAGCAATTGCTTTGCCAAAGGAATATTGCAGGGGTTTACGCAAACGGAGGCAAAATCCCACTCGCGTGCGTCAGAACAAAGCTTGCGGATAACTTCTTGCTTAGAATCGGGTTTTAAGTTGGTGTGGTCGATATATTTGTTTAAGGTTTTCATAATCGTTCTCCTAAAATTAATCTTCGTCAATCGTTTTAAAGGATTTACCCCATTGCTTAATGCGTTCTTCGTAGGCGTCGTTAAAGCGGTAATCCTTCCAAAAGGTAAGAATGCACAGGTCCTCGCTAGACTGGCGATTATCGAGTGCATGGAAGCAGCCTGCGGGGATAAATACGACTTGGCCGCCCTTTACTTCTACAATTTCGTCGTCTAATTTCAGTTTAGCGTTGCCCGAAAGAATATAATAAATTTCATCTTCTTCGTGCGCTGCGCCGCCAAGTGCACAGCCGGCCTTTACCGTGCCGTGGTTTATTTGAATAACCCCGTCCCGTCCGGTAATTACGTGGTCTAAAATCATACGTGATTCGTATTCTTTACCAAAGATTAAGGGCTTTACTTTTTCTACGTCTACAAGCAAAGGGGGTAAGCGTTTTTCTTGCATAATCGTTCTCCTTATTCGTCAAAAGTGATAATCGCTTTAATGCGGGTTTTGCGATATTCGGCGTCGTTTTCAAACATTTCCAAAGTCTTTTCAAAGGGAACGTGATGAGAAACGACGGGCGTGAGCTTAACGGGGTTTTTGCGCATGATTTCGCACACCTCGGGAGCGTTGCCGTATCTGCCTGCCGCGCCGACCATGGCAAAGCAACCGAGAACGAGGGGATCGATTGCGATGTCGTCGATATTGCGCTCGTAAAAGCTTACGACGGAGATGCGAGCGTAGCGAGCGGCACACGCCATACCGTCCTTTAAGGCTTGGGGCGAACCCGACGTTTCGATGACCATATTTGCGCCCTTTCCGCCAAGGGAAAGCTTTTTAACGGCGGCAATAGCGTCTTCTTTACGGCTATTGATAACGAAATCCGCGCCGATTTGCAGGGCAATTTGCAATTTTTCTTCCGTTCTTCCCACCAAAATAACGCGGCCTGCGCCGTAGTATTTGGCGAGCCATGCGGAAATCATACCGATTGCGCCAGTGCCGTATACGACGACGGTATCCTTTTCGGTAAGCGTTACGCCGCGGAAAGCATCGTAAGCGATGCTGGCGGGTTCGATTAAAGCGCCTTCGTCCATAGAAAGCTCCTCGGGAAGGTGGAAACAATGACGTTCGGGCATCTGCATATATTCGGCATAGCAGCCGTCCCAACAGTTTACCGTTCCTACCGACCAAATGGAGGGGCAGCTCATATAATCGCCCGTTTGGCAGGCCTCGCACTTGCCGCAGGTTACGAAGTTATCGGTATAAATTCTATCGCCCGGCTTAAAGTTTTTTACTTCCGGACCGACCGCCTCTACAATTCCTGCCCATTCGTGTCCGAAACGGCAGGGATATTTAATTTCTCCCGAACGGATAAAGCTGCTATCGCCCGTGTAAATGGAAGTATCGGTAGCACACACGCCCGTGCGGCACACCTTTGCAACGATCATATCGCCCGTAGCCTCGGGCTTGGGTACGATTTCCATACGCGCATCGTAAGGGCCGTACACCGTAATTGCCTTCATCGTTTGTTTCATATCATTTTCCTCCTATAAGAAATTTCTATTTCAAACTGATACGTTTCGTTTGCGGGAATAACCGCAGTTGGTTCGCTTTGCGCCGTGTAACCCCGCTCCGCCGCTTTATGGGGAGCATCGAAGGGCAGGGTGCATAGTTCGGGCGCAACGTTGTAAACGTTTTGGAATTCCCCATTGTTAAACCAAACGCCAAGATAGGGAATTTTTTGGTTATCGTAGGAAAAGAAAAGCTCGTCGCCGTTTTTATATGCGGCGGAAAACCAGCCCTGCGGTATTTTTTGCGTGTAATAAAATTTATAAGCCGCTCCCTTTTCGGGCAAAAAGCCCGTTAAGGCGGTGCGAGAAAGGGCATCTCTATCGTAGCCTGCCGTGGCAAATACCATTTGGGTTTTTGCGGTATCGGGATAGGGCGTTTTTATTTGCATACCGTCCTCCCCTTGCAGCATAATATGCCCTGCCCAAAGGAATTCGAAAGGCTCGCTACCGGCGTTTTTAATTTGGTATTGAACGATTAAATTTCCGCTTTCCCCTTCCCGTACCGTTTTAGAATAGGTAAGGGCAAACAGGCGGGATTGCGCCGTAAAAGTAACGGAGCTATCGGTATAGGTAACGGTGTAAGAAAGGCGGCAGGCCTCTCCGTGGTCGGGATAGGTTACGCCTTGGTACGCGCCGCTTTGGGGCGTATACGGGTCTATGGTCGGACACATATCGTCGAACGCGCTGCATTCCGCCTGCACGTAACTACCGTCGTAAGAAAGGGTGCGGTAGGTTTTGCCCTCCTTTACCAAAAGGAGTTCCTTTTGCGCGGCAAGGGAGATAAGCGACGCCATTTTTGCGCCGTCCTCCGGCAGGAATACCGCGCGTAGCGTCGACGTGGTTATAACGACGGCAGGTCGATTTTTATAAGTGGAAAGCTCTGTAAGCATACCCTTCTCCCATTACAGCGTATATTCTTCGCCCTGGCGCATGAGAAGATAAGGCGTGCTAGGCGCATAAGCTTGCATTGCCTCCATAAACGCGGAGGGACTGCCGAAATGCTGGGCAAAATTCCAGTAATGGCAGGGCACGGCAAGCTTGGGAGAAAGCGCGGCGACCGTTTGTGCGGCCTGCTCTTCGTTTAAGTTGCCAAATGCGCCGTTAATGGGCAAAATAAGCAGGTCTACGCCCTGAATTTGCGGATCGGAATACCATTCGGGACGGTAAGCGGTATCGCCCATCATATAGATTTTTTTGCCTTCCGCCTCAAACAAAAGCCCGAGCGCGTGGGGCGTTTCCGCACCGTGATCGCAACGGATTGCCGTGAGGCTTACGCTGCCGATTTGCACCTGTTCCCCCACCGAAAGGAAGGTAAGATTTTTTTGAATGCCCAAACGCTTGCACTCTTCCTCCGTATCCCTTGCGCCGATAAAGCGCGTTTTTTCGCTTGCAAGCAGGGTGGGAATGCTATCGGAATCGAAGTGATCGTAATGCGCGTGGGAGGCAACTACGGCATCGAAGGTGAGCTCGTTTGCGCCGAGAATGTGCGGCATTAAACGCTTAAAGCCGAAATACCGCTCGCAACAATCGGAAAGATAGGGGTCTACGGCAATGGTTTCGCCGCAAGGCGTTTTTAAAATAAAACCTGCTTGCCCTAGGAAAAAGAGGGATAAATTGCCTTTTTCTACCTTGCGGGAAAGCACTTTGGTTGCAAAATTTTGCATAACGTTCTCCTTAAAAGCCGCCGCCTACCCTTTGGTAGGGACGAAACTTTTCCTGTGAATAATTGGGGTGAAAGGTTCTGTTCCGCAAGATTTGCGGCTGAAAACTTCTTAAAATAAAAATGGAAAGAGGGGCTTGCAAACAATAAAAGGGTTTTGCAAGCAAATTAGAAGGCTCTGAAAAAGAAATTAGAAATTTCTTGCAAAGCCGCCGCACGTCCAGCCGCCGTCTACGGGCAAAACCGCGCCCGTGATATAAGAGGCTGCGTCGGATGCGAGAAATACCGTGGCGTTGGCAATTTCTTCGGGAGAGCCTTGGCGCGCCATGGGGATATGGGAAAGAAGCCCCTCCATTGCGCCGTTACCCTGCCAAAGAGCCTTGGTGATGGCAATGCCGATGGTGCCCGGGCAAATGACGTTAGCGCGCACGCCTTGGGGAGCGACCTCCATAGCAACCGCTTTGGTAAAGTTGATAACCGCCGCCTTTGCCGCCGCAAACGCACATTGATTGCGGAGAGGAATCATACCCACGATGGAGCTGATATTGACTACCGAAGAGCCTTCCTTCATATAAGGCAAAGCGCATTTGGTGCAATGATACGTGCCGTCTAAATCTACCTTTAAAATGCGTTCCCACCACACGTCGCTAAACTCGTCTACGTGCTTGCGCTCGTCTGGACCGACGTTGATGCCGGCGTTGTTTACGAGAACGTCGATCGTGCCGAAATCGGAGGCAATTTGAGCCATTGCCCCTTTTACGGCGGTTATATCGGTAATATCAAACGCGTAGCCGCGTGCCGAAAAGCCTTGCTCTTTTAATGCTTCTGCGCCTTGTTCTGCGCCGCGTAAATCGCAAACGGCAACCTTTGCGCCTTCCTTTGCAAAAGCAAGCGCCATGGCAGAACCCAGTCCACCTGCGCCGCCCGTTATTACTACCGTTTTTCCGTTTAAGCCTAAATTCATATCATTCTCCTTTTGCCGCTGGGGCGTTGGGTTGTTTTGGGTGTTTTCCCCCTTGCGGGGAAGTATGGTAACGTTTTCCCTTGCGGAGAAAAAGCGTTTAATCTTTTTCGGGCGTAAGCAGCAGCTTTAATGCCTTTCCTGCCTCTAAATCGGCAAAGGCCTGTTGCCATTCGGTTAAGGGGCGGACGCCGATCATGGGCGAAACCTGCACCTTTCCGCTTGCCAAAAGCTTTAAGGCGATATCCCAGCCGTTGTAGCTGGAGCTCATATTAAACTGCACGTCTAACACCTTCATCATGGCCTCGTTCCAAGGCACTTCTATTTTTTCCTTTGCGGTCATACCGATTGCGCAGAGAAGGCCGCGTTTTTTTAGCACCTTTATTGCCGTTTGAATGGCACTTGCCGCACCCGAAGCCTCTACCACGATATCCGCGCCGATTTCCGTTTCTCGCGCGATAATTGCGGCGGCGTCTTCCGTTAAAACGTCGATAAACAGGTCGTAGCAGTTTAACTGTTTTGCCACTTGCAGGCGGTAAGGAATATCGCCCGTGCAGCCGCAAAGAATAATTTTCCCTGCCCCTGCCACACGCGCCATTTGCGCGGCGATAAGCGCAATAGGCCCTACGCCCATAATAACCACGTTATCCCCGGGGGTGATGCGGGCGCGCTCTAACAGCTGATGGGCAACGATGGCGGTGGGCTCTGCCATGGCGGCATCCTTTAGCGAAAGCCCCTGCGGAATTTTATGCAAAAGCTTTTCGGGCATGACGAGATAGGTGGTAAAGCAGCCGTCTATCCCCCACCCGATGGAGCGTTTATCCTTGCAGTTTTGAATATGCCCGTTGCGGCAGAGATAGCACTTTCCGCAAGCCAAATTGTGCGGCTCGCCAACAACCTGGTCGCCTGCTTTGTAGCTGGTAACCTTTGCGCCCACGGCTACAACCTCGCCCGAAAATTCGTGGCCGAGAATAACGGGAGGATAGTAAGCAAACTGATCGTGCAAAATGTGAATATCCGTACCGCAAATGCCGCTGTACGCTACGCGGATTAAAACGTCTTCCTCCCCATAGGTAGGAATAGGACGCTGTTGCAGGGTGAGATTGCCCTCCCCTTTTTGCGTTTTAACAAGTGCTAACATAACTTTCTCCTTAAAAAGAAACCGCTTTCACTACAGTGTAAAAAAATTGAGCCGACAAAAATACGGATTATATTTTTATTTTATCACTACTCGTTTTTTCTGTCAATAGAAAGCGGAAAATTTCTTTGAGGTTTTGTGAAAAAGAAAAATGGAAGGTAGACAAAGGAAAGACGAGAGGCAGGCAAAAGAAAGACGAGAGGCAGGCAAAAGAAACCCCCAAGCGAAACGCTTGGGGGGTAAAAT
>JAFOHH010000115.1 GCA_017421905.1 Clostridia bacterium | reverse complement strand
GCCTCGCGATAAATTTCTTTTGCGGTGCGGTAATTTTCCTCACTTTCTCGAGCAAAGTTTTCCGTCATTACACCGCTGTTAATTTCTAAAACGGAAAACCCGTTTTGCGTTTTAATTACGTCTACCGAGGCAAAGGTTACGCCAACGGCAGCCGCGGCCGCAAGGGCGATCTCGGTAATTTGCTTGGTGAGCGCGCCGTCCGTTACAACCTCGGCATAAGCGCCTCTCCCCAAATTATGATGCCAAGAAAGCAGTACCCGTTCGCCCTTTTTAGGAACGAAGGAGGGGTCGCAATCGTAAGTGATGGCGGCGGATTTGTATTTTTCTGCGCCAAGCGCGGAAAGGGTATGTACCCCGTCGCCCACAACCTCGGGGCGAATTTTGGAAAAGATGAGCTTTACGGAATTGCCCGAAACGACGGCGCGATATTCCGCCTCGATTTCAATAAAGGGAGAAATGGCAACCGTGCGGTAGCAATCGAACACGCGCGTAACTGCTTCTTCTAATTCGCCGAAGGTAGTAGCGAGATACACGCAGTCGCCGCCCGTCCCCTCGTTAGGCTTTACAACCACCTTGCCGTAACGGGTGAGCAGCTCTCTCATCCGATCCCAGTTGGAGGAAACGTTGAGATAGCCGAATTCCTTGGGGGTAATAAATAATTCGTGCGGAACGCAAGGCACGCCTGCGCGCTGTAAAAACTGCGATACGCCCGATTTATCCTTGGCAATGAGGTGCGCCGCCGCGCTGTTTTCGGGTAGCTGATAGCCCCAAACAAAGCCCGTTTTACCGTTTTTTTCCAGCCGGCCCATCCAGTCGCAGGAGGTCATATATAGGGAAACGCCCTCTTCTTCACAAATTTCTCGTAAAATTTTTACGAATACGCGGTCTGCGTTGTTAATCATAAAGCCTCCTCTGCAAGGCAGCCCTGCAGGCTTGCCTCGTACAGCGTTGCGTAGTAGCCGCCCTTTTGCACGAGCTGCTCGTGCGTGCCGCTTTCGGTAACGCCTTCTTTTGTGATGACGTAAATATTATCGGCGTTTTTAACGGTGGAAAGGCGGTGCGCAACGACGATGGTCGTTCTGCCCACGCTGAGCCGCTCTAACGCTTGCTGAATTTGCATTTCGGTTACGTTGTCGAGTGCGCTGGTTGCTTCGTCTAAAATAAGAATGGGCGGATTTTTTAAGAAAGCGCGCGCAATGGAAACGCGTTGCTTTTGCCCACCCGAAAGTTTTACGCCGCGCTCTCCCACCTCGGTATCGTAGCCCTGCGGCAGGGTGGAGATAAAATCGTGAATGTTGGCCTTTTTAGCCGCCTCTATAATTTCCTCTTCGGTTGCGTCTAAATTGCCGTAAGCAATGTTTTCTCTTATCGTGCCGCTAAACAAAAATACGTCTTGCTGTACGATGCCGATATTCTTGCGAAGGGACAAACGGCTAAAGGAGCGAACGTCCTCCCCTCCAACCGTAATTGCGCCCGAATTGATTTCATAAAAACGCGGCAAAAGGTGGCAAAGGGTGGTTTTTCCGCCGCCCGAAGGCCCTACGAAGGCTACCGTGCTGCCTTTTTTTATCGTTAAAGATAGGTTGTTGAGTACGGCTTGCCCTTCTACGTAAGCAAAATTGACGTTTTGATATTCAATATCGCCGCACATAGATTGCAGTTGTTGCGTACCGGTTTCTTCTTCCGGGGCGACCTCCATAACCTCTTTGTAGCGTTGGAAGCCCGACATACCGCCTTGAATTTGTTCGAACAAAGCAACTAAAATGCGCAAGGGGTTAAGCAGGCGCGAGATATAGAGCACGAAAGCGACAAATTCGCCCTCGTTAATCTTTCCGTAATAAAAAAACAGACCGCCCGCTACCAAAACGAGCAGGTATAATAGGTCGTTGAAAAGGTTCATGGCGCTTTGAAATTTACCCATAACCTTATATACGCCCTTGCGCGCCGTTTGATAGCCTTGGTTAGCGGCGGCGAATTTTTTTGCCTCGTGCGTATCTGCCGTGTAGGCGCGCGCAACGCGAATACCCGCAACGGAGCTTTCTACACTCGCATTAATTTCCCCCGTTTTTATGCGGGTTTGACGCCATGTTTCGGTCATTTCCTTACGGAGCGACACGACGCAAATAATCATAAGCGGCAAAAAAGCAAGTACGATTAACGCAAGCGGCCAGTAAATAAACGCCATCATTACGATTGCGCCGACGATAGTTACGACGGAAAGGAATAAATCCTCCGGGCCGTGGTGGGCAAGCTCGGAAATATCGAATAGGTCGTTAATGAGGCGGGACATAATCGTACCCGTTTTATGCTCGTCGTAATAAGAAAAGGGCAGCTTTTGCAGGTGGCGAAACAATTTAGCGCGCATATCGCCTTGAATGCGCACACCCATAATATGCCCCCAGTAGTTAATAACGTAGTTAAGCCCTGCTTTTACAAAGTACAAAACAAGCAATACTCCCGCCCAAATAAGCATAGTGCGGAGCAAACCGTTGGGAACGTAGTCGTTAATGATATTTTGGGCAATAGGGGGATACAATAAGTTGCAAACGGCAACCAAAAAAGCGCAGCACATATCGATAAAAAACAATTTTTTGTGCGGCTTATAAAACTGGGAAAACTCCTTTACGAATTGCCCGAAGGAAATGGTAACCGTCGGTTTTTCTAAAGATCGAGAACCTCTCATACCACTTCCTCCTTATTCGGAAAACGAAATATCGAAATTGACGGGTTTATAAAAGCGTTTGATGCGCTTTGCACGCGTTTTTTCTACGGCAAGCACCCACATAAGCTTGGCGAGAATGGATTCCAGCGACATATCGAAGCATTCGATAATGCCGCACGCCTCTTTAAGCCTTCCGCCCACGCGGTATACGGACATATCGCTGCCTTCCGAGGGGACTTGCGTGGTCATAACGATAAGCTTGCCGCGGTCGGTGTATTCCTTTAAGCGAACGAGCATTTCTTCGCCCTGCTCGGGAAGGCCGCCCGTGCCAAAGCTTTCGATAATCACCGCGTCGTTACGCTCCAAAAGGTAATAAAGCAGCTCCGGATCGCTGTTGGGAAGAACCTTGTAAAGCCCAACCTTTTCGTTTAAATCGTGATAAAACTGCGGCGTTTTGCCCGTTTTTTGATCGATATAACGTACGAGGCGGTCGCCTTGAAATACGGCGATATCGGGATAGTTCATGCTGGAAAAAGCGTGATAGCTTTTGGTGTGCGTTTTTTTAGCGCGCGTGCCGGCGATAACCTTTCCACCAAACACCACCGAAACGTTGCACGCCCCTGCGGAGGCTGCGTAGGAAAAGGCGCACAAAAGGTTTTGCTTGGCATCGGAAATTTCCGAGCTGATGGGCTTTTGCGCACCCGTTATGACGATGGGCTTTTTGCTGTTTTGAATGAGATAAGAAAGAGCCGCCGCCGTAAAAGCCATGGTATCCGTGCCGTGGCAAATGACAAAGCCGTCGTACGCGTCGTAATTTTTTTCTATTGCTCCGGCAATTTGCATCCAGTGCGAAGGGCGCATGTTGGAGCTATCTAAGGAAAGCAGTTGTAGCGAGTCTACGTCGGCAATATGCTTTAACGAAGGGAGGTATTCGATAAGCTCGGTAGAGGTGATGCCGGGAACGAGCCCATGTTCCTTTTGAACGGAGGCAATCGTGCCGCCGGTTGCAATCATAAGTAGTTTTTTCATAACGAATACTCCCTAAAAAACGAGTTTTTCGCACGCGATAAAAGCCGTAGGCTTTTGCCGTCCGCACGAATCCATTTTAATTATACCAAACTGCGCCTAAAAATGCAATACCCGCGCGAAAATAGTTTATCGTTTTTTTCTATTTCTATAGAAAAAACGGGTTTTTTTGTAGGTAAAGAGTATTTTTATTGACTTTGTTACCGCCTTCGTGGTAAACTGTTTGCGCTTTCGGGCAAAATTCAACCGCAAAGGATAAAAAATATGCACCGTTCTGCAAAAAAAATAAAGGCTTTAATTTTTTTGTGTTGCCTTACCTATTTTGCATCTTATTTAACGAGGTACAATTACGCCGCCGTTTTGGTTGGACTGGTTGCTGATTTGAAAATTGATAACGCAACGGGCGGCATTGCCGTTACGGGGGCGTTTATTGCGTACGGAATCGGACAAATTTTAAGCGGCGTTATGGGAGATAGGTTTTCCCCCGTTAAAATTGTAGCGTTTGGCTTAATTGCAACCACGCTCGTTAATATTGCCGTGTTCTTTTTGCAAAGCATCGGCGCAATTATCGCCGTTTGGTGCTGTAACGGATTTTTTCAAGCATTGCTATGGCCTCCCATCGTAAAGCTTATGGCTGAACATATGCCGAGACGTGCTTACGAGCGTGCCACCACGCTGATTTCGGTAACTGCAATGGCGGCAAACGTGCTTATTTACGCCCTATCCGCCCTATTTTTAGAAGTTGCCACTTGGCGCGCAATGTTTTTAACCTCTGCTCTTTTTAGCGGCGTTACCGTGCTTGTATGGCTGGTGGGAATTACAAAAAACCTAGCCGCGGAGCATGGCGAGGAAGCATCCGAAGCGATGAACGACGCGACAACGGATAATTCCCCCACGGAGAAAAAGCACGACCCCGTACCCATGGAAAAGCGACGAATTGCAACCTTATTTTTGCTTGCGGGCGTGTTTCCGCTTATCTTCTCCATCGTACTGCAAGGCTCGCTACGCGACAGTATTGCAACCTGGATGCCCACGCTGATTAAAGAAGAATATAGGCTAAGCCCTTCGCAATCCGTTCTTTTAACTTGCATTATTCCCGTATTTTCCACGGTGGCGATTTTAGGCGCTTCCTTTTTAGAAAAACGTATAAAAAACGAGGCGAAAAGCTCGATGATTTTATTTATCGTTGCCACCGTCGACCTACTTGTTTTGAACCTGTTTTTCGGCAAAAACGCGGCAATTTCCGTCGTTACCCTTGCCGTTGGCAGCGGTTGTATGCACGGCATTAACCACCTTTTAATTAGCCGTGTGCCCGGGCATTTTGCCGCTACGGGACAAACCTCTACCGTTTCTGGCGTGCTGAATGCGTGCGTTTATGCAGGCGCGGCAATTTCCACCTACGGTTACGCCGCCCTTTCGCAAAATAAAGGGTGGGATGCAACTGCCGTTTGTTGGCTGATTGCAGCCTTTCTTTCCGTATTCGGCTGCGCCGTTGCCGTGAAAAAATGGAAAAACTTCCGCACCGAGCAGGACGCGCTACGATAAAACAAACCCGCTCCCACCGAGCAGGACGCGCTACGATAAAACAAACCCGCCCACCGAGCAGGACGCGCCGCGATAAGGGAGATTTGGTTTGCTATAAAATTATAATTTTTTAATATGCTAAAAGCCTCCCTTTGGGGAGGCTTTTTGTTTGTTTTTATCGGTTTTCTCGCTAACGGTAGCGAGTTTTGGATACGATTATGCCGATTGTTCTTCCTTAATAATTTCGGGCTTGCCTGCGCCGAGAACGACGTCTGCTCCGACGATTACCTTGCGGATAGAGGGGTCGGAGGGAACTTCGTACATCGTTTCCAGCATCAAGTTTTCTAAAATGGTGCGAAGGCCTCTTGCGCCCGTTTTTAAGGCGATGGCTTTTTTGGCAACCTCGTGCACGGCGGCATCGGTAACTTCCAGTTCTACGTGGTCGTAGCCAAACAGCTTTTTATACTGCTTAACGAGGGCGTTTTGCGGTTCGGTTAAAATGCGGCAAAGTGCCGTTTCGTCCAAGGCGTGAAGGCTAACCGTGATAGGAACGCGGCCTACGAATTCGGGAATCAACCCGAAAGAGGTGAGATCCTGCGGTTGCACGTCTTTAAGCGTTTCAAAGGTATCGATAACCTCTTCGGGCTTATGAATATTGCCGCCAAAGCCGAGCGTAGAGGTTTCCTTGCGCTTTTTCACGATTTTATCCAGGCCCACGAACGCACCGCCCAAAATAAAGAGGATGTTGGTGGTATCGATATGCATACACTCCTGTTGCGGATGCTTTCTGCCGCCCTGCGGAGGAACGGATGCTACCGTGCTTTCGATAATTTTAAGCAGGGCTTGCTGTACGCCCTCGCCCGATACGTCGCGCGTGATGGAGGTGTTTTCGCTTTTTCTGGCAATTTTATCGATTTCATCAATATAAATAATGCCGCGCTCTGCTGCGGAAATATCGCCTTCTGCATTTTGAATGAGTTTTAAGAGGATGTTTTCCACGTCGTCGCCTACGTAGCCCGCCTCGGTAAGGGTGGTGGCGTCGGCTACGGCAAAGGGCACGTTTAAAATTTTGGCGAGCGTTTTAGCAAGCAACGTTTTGCCGCTGCCCGTAGGGCCAAACATTAAAATATTGCTCTTTTCAATTTCTACGTCTTCTGCCTTTACCGTTTTTTCCATGCGCGATTCCGCACCGTTTTCCAGCATCTGAATGCGTTTATAATGGTTATAAACGGCAACTGCAAGCACACGCTTTGCCTCGTCCTGACCGACGATATAGCGATCTAATTGCGCTTTAATTTCCTCCGGTTTTAACAGAGTGAAGGATTTGCCTTTACTGCGCTTTTTATCGCGCTCGATAACCTGACGGCAAATTTCCAGACAATCCTCGCAAATGTTTGCGCCGTTAGGGCCGGTAACAAGGTGTTTGGTCTGTTTTTCGGGTGCTCCACAAAAGGAACAGTGCATTTCGTTTTCTTTCATATAGCCTCCTTGCCCCCGTTTGGGGAAAGAACGTTTGGGATAAAAATGCCGCCACGCAAACCGCGCGGCAGCGAATTTTGAGAGAAGAAAAGCGCGTGGCATAGCCTGCGCTCTTCGGTAGTTGTGGGGTTAGTGGTTGTGCGCTGCCATAGGGGCGTTTTACGCAGTTTGGAGCGCGCGCTTAATAGCCTTGCGGTTATCTCTTATAGAACACGCGGTCGATTAAGCCGTAATCCTTTGCCTCTTCTGCCGACATATAAAAGTCGCGATCGGCATCCTTTTCAATTTGGGCAACGTCCCTGCCCGAATTTTCGGAAAGAATAGCATTTAACTTCTTCTTAATTTTTAAGATTTGTTGCGCTTGAATGGCAATATCGCTGGCTTGGCCTTGCGCACCGCCGAGAGGTTGGTGAATCATAATTTCGCTGTTGGGGAGTGCGTAACGCTTGCCCTTTGCACCGCTGGATAAAAGGAACGCTCCCATGCTTGCGGCAAGGCCGATACAAATGGTGGAAACGTCGCACTTAACGTAGTTCATCGTATCGTAAATTGCCATACCTGCAGAAACGCTGCCGCCCGGCGAATTGATATACAAGGAAATATCCTTAGTGGGATCTTTGCCTTCTAAATAAATCAACTGCGCGATGACGGTGTTGGCTACCGCGTCGTTAATTTCGCCCGTTAAAAAGATAATACGATCTTCTAAAAGGCGGGAATAAATGTCGTAAGAACGTTCTCCCTTTTCGGTTTGGTCTACGACCATAGGAATCAGACTCATATACCCTCTTTTTCCTGCCGCTTACGCGATTTCGTTGTTGGTGCGGAGGAAGTCAAATAATTTTTCGATGATAATTTCGCGTTCAACGTATTCCAGTTGATATTCGGAAACCGTCTTTTTGAAATCTTCGAGCGTTTTACCCGACTTTTCTGCCGTTTCGGTAAGCTTTGCGTCGATTTCTTCTTGCGTTGCCTTAAAGCCTTCTTTATCGATAATTGCATCTACTACGAGTTGCGATTTAACCTGTCTTTCTGCGCCTGCGCGGTAGTTTTTGCGGAGCTCTTCACGCGTGGTGCCTGCATACTTTAAGTAATCGTCCAGCTTTAAGCCTTGGTACATCATACGGTATTCCATATCTTGTACCATGTTATCAATTTGCTTTTCGATTAAAATTTCGGGAACTTCTACTTCGGTAGCTTCGGTAATTTTTTCGATGATTTTGTTTTCATCTTCCATTTTAGCTTGACGTTCTTTAGAAGATTTTAAGTTTGCCTTAATGCCTTCTTCCAGCTCTTGCACCGTTTGATATTCGCTGCCGTCTTTAACGAGGTCGTCGGTAAGTTCGGGGAGAACCTTGAGTTTCAGGGCGTTTACCTTAACGGCAAATACTGCTTTTTTACCTGCGAGGTCCTTTGCGTGATATTCTTCGGGGAAGGTTACATCGATATCCTTTTCTTCGCCAACGGTCATACCAACAACGCCTTCTTCAAAGCCGGGGATGAAGGAATGCGAGCCGAGAACGAGGTCGTAGCCTGCGGACGTACCACCTTCGAACTTAACGCCGTCTACGCTACCGGAATAATCGATATTTGCGGTATCGCCTTCTTTAGCGGCACGGTCGGTAATTTCTTCGTAAGAAGAGTTGCGTTCGCGGATAGCGTTCTTTTCGCGGTCGATAGCGGCGGTTTCTTCTTCTTCGCTTACATTATACGCCGTTTTTTCAATTTTAATACCCGTATATGCAGGGAGAGTTACTTCGGGCTTAACGGGAACGACAAGCTCGAAAGAAACGCCCTTTTCGTTCATATCCTTTAAGGATACGTCGGGTGCGTCGAGAACGTAGAGATCCTTTTCTTTATCGAGAATTTGGCTGTAGTATGCGGGGAGTGCTGCGTTTACAGCATCTTCGAAAAATACGCCTACGCCGTAGTTTTGTTCGATTACCTTTCTGGGAACTTTGCCCTTTCTAAAACCGGGGATGTTGTATTTACCCTTGGTTTTTTGATAAGCCTTTTCAATAGCGGCTTCCCATTCTGCCGCGTCCAACTTAAGCGTGAATTTTACCGTGCTTTTTTCGCCGGCTTTTTTCGTGTATTTCATAACCGTTTCTCCTATGGTTTTGTTTTCCGCATTATTGTACCATAACCCGATAAAAATAGCAAACAAAAGTACCTCTTTTTTTATCCGTTTTTTGTTTTTTAAGGGAGATTTTGTAAAAGAAACGCCAAGTTTTTATCAAAAACCTCCTTTTTGCTTTACAAAACCGCTCTTTTTTACTATAATTTACAAAAACGCCTACCTTGCTGCTAAATGGAATTTTTTTCTTTTACGGTAGGTAAGAGGCGAGCTATTTCTTTAAAAAATAAACCGACGGAAATTAGGAGCAATATGCCACAAGATGCCGTAACCCTACGCCGCGTTGCCCGTGCGCTAAACGCAAGGCTTGTAGGGGGAAAAATAAATAAAATTACACAGCCCGTAAAAGACGAAATTGATATGCTCGTTTACGCAGGCGGAAAGACGGTGCAAATCGTACTTTCGGCAAACGCATCGTGTGCGCGGGCGGGTATTTCCTCCCTGCAACGGGAAAACCCCCTCGTATGCTACGCTTTTTGTATGCTTTTGCGCAAGCATCTTTCGGGGGGCGAAATTTTATCGGTAGAGCAAATGGGAAGCGACCGCGTAATTGCCTTTACCGTAAAAAACCGAAACGATTTAAGAGAAGAAGGAATAAAGGTGCTGTACTGCGAAATTATGGGCAAATACAGCAACGTAATTTTAACCGAAAACGGAAAAATTTTAGGGGCGATTAAAACCGCCTCTTTAGACGAGGCGAGCAAGCGCGTGGTAATGCCAAACTTCCCTTACGCACCGCCTCCTGCGCAGGATAAAACCGATTTTACCGATCTTGCCGCACTTACCCAAACCCTGCGCGCCTTTAACGGCGGTGATTTGGGAGAATTTTTGTTTAGCCGCGTAAAGGGCTTTTCCTACCCCACGGCAAAGGAGCTTGCCGTTTGCACCTTTGGTGCGGACGTGCGCCCCTCTTTATCGGAAGAAGAAACTGGCCGCCTTACGAAAGGTCTTTGCGAATTTATGCAAAAAGAGGAAACCCCTTGCGTTTTAACCGTAAACGGAAAGCCTTTGGACTTTTTCCCCTTCCCCTATCAAACGCTTTCGGGCGAGGTGAGCGTTTTCCCCGACCTCCTATCGGCGCAGGATGCCTTTTATTCGCGAAAGGAAGGTAAAAAACTGCTGGACGAGGGCAAAAAACGCTTGCAAAGCGCGGTAAAATCGCACGAAAACAAATTAAAGCGGCGACTGGAAGTAATCCTTTTGAAGGAAAAGGACTGCCGCGATATGGAGGAAATTCGCAAAAAGGGCGAAATTTTAATTGCGAATTTATGGCAAATTCCGCAAGGCGCAAGCAAGGTTACCTTGCCCGATTATTACGACGAGGCGGGCGGCACGATTACGATTAATTTAGACGCAACGCTTACCGCGCAGGAAAACGCCGCCAAGCTGTTTAAGCGGTACGATAAAGAGAAAAAAACGCTTGCCGCCATTGCCCCGCAAAAGGAAGAAACGCTGCAGGAGCTTTCCTATTTGGATAGCTTATACGGCGAGATAGACCGCGTGGAAACGGTAAAGGATTTACCCGTTGTAGAGGCGGAATTGCTTGCCTTGGGCGTAATAAAAAGGGAGGGTTCTCCCCAAAAACAAAAGGGCGATAAAAAGGCGGTTTCCACGCCGCATCATTACCAAGTGCACGGTTTTGACGTATACGTAGGCAGGAATAACTTACAAAACGATGCCCTTACCGCAGAAGCAAAGGGGGGCGACCTTTGGTTACACACCAAGGATTATCACTCCTCCCACGTCATTATAGAAAGCGCGGGAAGGGTTGTGCCGGACGCGGTAATCGGCATAGCGGCAGAGCTTTGCGTGTACCAATCCTCGGCGCGCGGCGCAGGCAAAACGCCCGTTGATTATACGCTGACAAAGTACGTGAAAAAGCCCGCAGGCGCAAAACCGGGGTTCGTAATTTATACCAGTCAGCAAACCACCTTTGTTTCGGCAAACGCCCACGAGGATTTGCGCGTGAAAGGTTAAATTTCCATCTGTAAAACAAATTAAATTCGCTATCTGCACAAAGCAAAAAGCCACCTGGTTCAGGTGGCTTTTTGGGATTTTCGAATAAAGCTTATTCGCAACCCTTGATTAAAGAAGAAAAAATGAGAAGCTCAAGAGCGTTTGTTTTGAGATAATATAGTACAGTTAGTAGCCATCTTAGTTACTGCTTCTGTTTGATATGTATTGTCACCAATAGTAACTGTGTATTTTGTTACTTCTTCATCTGTACAATACACTTTTTCTTTTAATAACGTAACTTCAGCTTGAGTTTTAGGTGAATCATATAATAAAGGACATCTACTACAATTCACTCTTTCTAAAGCAT
>JAFOHH010000114.1 GCA_017421905.1 Clostridia bacterium | reverse complement strand
GTACACGGCTATCCTTTTTTGCATAATCGTGTAAAATGGAAAGGGAATCGTCCTGCGAGGCGTCGTCTACGGTAATTACCTCAATATTTTTATGCGTTTGGTTTAAGATGCTCCCCAAACAACGGTGCAGGGTTTTATGCGCGTTGTATACGGGGACGATAACGGAAATCAAATCCATATAATTCACCTCTTTTGCGGTGGCTTTTTGCTTGCTTTGCGCCAAAGCTGGCTTTTATCAGCCTGCCGTATTCGCCTGCCGCTTGCCACTTCAAAGCTTCATACCCTTATTTTATCCGCGCGGAAGAAAATATGCAAGATTTTCCATTAAAAATCCGTTATACTCTTTTCGGCCGCGTAAGTAGATAAAAAATATCCGTTTTCGTTTGAGTAGAGCCACTCTATTTTCAGTAGAGTTGTAATTCTACCCCCAATAAGAAGGGAAAAACCCACGCAAAAGAGGCAAAAAAACCCTTCTTACCGAAAAAAAATAAAAAAAGACGAAAAACAGGGGGATTTTGCTTTACGAAAAGGAAAAATTGTTGGATAATAGAAGAAAGCATTTAAATAGAGGTTACGAAAGCATGGATCAATTTCAATATTTATTAAAACGCATAGGGCGTTGTTTTTTATATAGCCATTACTGCTTGTTTATGACGATTATGATTTCCCTCATATCCTCGCAGTTTTTACCTATGAACTCCAAGGTGGCAAAGCTTGCTCTGCTAGCGGCGGCGTTTTTGCTGTACGCGTTTGCGCAGTTTACCTGCGGCATGGCGTTTGGCTTGCGTCAGTTCCGTGCCACGGTGGATAATTCTTATCGCAGAAAGCCCGACTCTCGCGACCTTCTTGCCTACTACGAAAAGCGCGATTTAGAATTTGCCCCCTTAAACGGTGCGCTTATCGGTCTTTTTTCGCACTGGCCGCTACTTGTAGCTTATATCGTTTACGCCTTTACGGGAAAAGCCGCTCGCGATTTTATTTCGTATTTTATCGTATACCTTGGCTGGGGCGTTATCACTGCGCCCATTAAAGCCATTTGGAATGCAACGAATATTTACTACGCCCTTATTTTAATCCCCATTACCGCTCTTTTTACCTTTGCCGGGTATATGTTTAGCGGCGCGAGAATGAAGGCGCAACAAAACCGAATTACCGCGATGCAAGAATCGCTGAAAGGAGAATAAAAAATGCGAGTCATCGGCGGAAAATACCGCGGACGCGTACTAAAAGAGTTTGCAGGAAAGGACGTTCGCCCCACCTCGGACCGCGCAAGAGAAAGCCTGTTTAATATCATGCAGCGCAAAATTCCCGGTTGCACCTTTCTCGATTTGTTTACGGGTACGGGCGGCATGGGCATAGAGGCACTTTCTCGCGGCGCAAAGGAGGCGTTTTTCGTGGACGCTAGTAAGGAAAGCATTGCGCTTTGCAAAGCCAACCTTACCCTTGTTAAGGAGTCTACAAGCAACGTATATCACGCCGATTTTCAAGAGGCGCTCCGCCGTTTTTCGGCAAGCGGAAAGAAGTTCGACGTGGTGTTTATCGATCCGCCCTACGCCTCTTCTTGTGGTAAAGATGCCCTCGTCGCGCTAAACGGTAGCGACCTTTTGGCGGAGGACGCACTTGTGGTGTACGAGCATCCCCAAGCAGAAATAATTACCTTTTCTCATTTAGAGCATACCGATCGCCGCAAATACGGTGTGGCGCAATTCGATTTTTATCGCCCCGTTATAACGGAAAAAACGGAGCAGTAGGGGCTATCCCCAAGGAGGAGCTATGCAAAAATGCTTATTTGCCGGCACGTTCGACCCCTTTACCGTCGGGCACGAGGCCGTCGTTTCCCGCGCGTTAGAGCTGTTTGACGAGGTGGTTGTTGCCGTTATGGTCAACCCCAATAAAACGTGCTTTTTTAGCGAGGAGGAACGCCTTTCCTTTTTAAAAGCGCAATACGAAAACGAGCCGCGCGTAACGGTTGTTGCCGAACGCGGCCTAGTTATCGACGTAATGAACCGCTTCAATATCCGCCACTACGTGCGCGGCGTGCGAAACGGTAGCGATTTCGATTACGAAACGCAAAATTATTACGCCTCTAAAAGCTTGGGCGGCGACGTTTGCGCGGTATATTTCCCTGCCGAGCAGGAAATGCTTGCGGTAAGCTCTACCGCCGTGCGCCTTGCTATGCAAAACGGCAAGCCGTACGAGGCTTTTTTGCCGCAAAAAACGCTACCCCTTGTCCGTACGGCACTTTCTAAAAAATAAAATTACCGCACTATGGTAATACGGTTTGCGCGGTGCGCCGTTACAAAAACAAAACGGATAGCGCGTAAGCAATAAAAAAAGCAACGATAGCCTGCATCCCTTTTCCAAGGATGCAGGTTTTTATTTTAATTTGCGCGCGAGAAAGAAAAATTTTCGCCTGCATCAAAACGGAAAGCCCCCCAAAGGAAAGCAAAGCGCACGCCGTTGCCACGGAAAGGGGAAACACCCCAATTGCCGCAACCTCTACGCAGCCGCGCGTAACCTCTACCACGCCTACGGCGGCGGCACGCATTAAATCGTTTTCTCCAAAAATAAGGCGTAGGGGAAAAAGAATAAAATTGAGTAGCCCCACTTGTATCGCAAGGTCCAAAAACACGGTAAAAAGGGCAATCGTTCCGCCCATCGTCAGCATAGAAATCGTCGCCTCGTACACGGGCGTTGGTTCGGTTTTCGCCAAACGGGTAGCGGTTTTTGCGTTTTTCATAGGAGAGCGATGCCGCATATTTCCTTCTTGCGCCGCGTTTAATTTACTTTTCTTCCCAAGGGAAAAACGCCCCGTAAAAACGCCTATAAAAAGGGCGGAAGCAAGGTGCGCTACCAGTAAAATGCGCCCTGCCGCAAGGCTTTGAAACATGGTAAGACCCACCGTTCCCATTAAAAAAAGCGGCCCGGAAACAATGCAAAACGCAGAGGCTCTGCGCCCCTCTTCTGCGGTGAGATCCCCCGCGCAAACGGCGGTTTCAATCAGTTTTGCCCCCACGGGGTAGCCCGAAAGTAGAGCGGTGATAAAAATAACTCCCACGCGCGGCGGTAGGCGGAATAATTTTTCCGTTACGGGGAAAAGAAACCCTTCTACGCGGCGCAGCGTTTGGCTTTTTGAAAGGATAAGGGAAAGGAAAAAGAAGGGAAATAGCGCAGGCAATACGGCGTTAAACCACAGCGCAAGCCCACGCGTTACGCTTTGCATGGCAGCGGCAGGGTATGCAAGGAGGAGTGCCATTCCGCACAGCGTAAAAAGTAGCGGCGCAGCGGCTTTTAGGGCAGAAATTACGGCTATTGCTTTGCTTGCGCTTTTTAAGAATGTATGGGCTTTTTTTACAAAAATCGTCATACGGTATTTTATGTTGCTTAATGGGGTGGATATTCTCTTTTGCGCTTGACAATTTTTCCTCTTATGGTATAATGGTAAAAGAAGATATTGCGGCGAGAGGATGGGCTATAAAGCAAGCCCTTTCACCCCAAAAAAACCAAAAAAAGAGGACCGTATGCAACAAAATCAAACGTTACCCGCCTATTTAACGGAACGTCTTACCGCCGTTTACGGCGAGCAAGCTCCCGAAATTATAGCAGGTATGGTAAAAAAGAAAACGGCGTTTCGTGTAAACACTTTAAAGTCAGACCGAGAAGAAGTTCTCTCCCAACTTGCTTTGGCAGGCATTTCCGTAGAGCCCCTGCCGTGGAGCGATATTGCCTTTACGCTTAATGCCGATCAGGAAGAAACGCTCCGTTCCCTTCCTATTTACGCAGAGGGCAAAATTTACCTGCAAAGCCCCTCTTCTATGTTGCCGCCCATCGTCCTTCAACCAAACGCAGGAGAAGACCTTTTAGATATGGCGGCAGCCCCCGGCGGCAAAACCACGCAAATGGCGGCCCTTACGGGCGGAAAAGCCTTTATTACCGCGTGCGAAAAGGATAAAGTGCGCGCCGAACGGTTAAAATACAACCTTTCCGTGCAGGGCGCAAGCCGCGTTTCCGTTTTAGTGCAGGACGCAAAAGCCCTTTCCGATTTTTTACGTTTCGACCGCATTTTATTAGACGCCCCCTGTTCGGGAAGCGGTACGCTGATTGCCGGCGACGAACGCTCCTGCCGAGCCTTTTCCGAAAAGCTGGTTAAAAACTCGGCAACGCTACAAAAACAGCTGCTTGTAAAGGCGCTCGGATTGCTAAAAGCGGGCAAAACGATGGTCTATTCCACCTGCTCCATTCTCCCCGAAGAAAACGACGAGGTAGTGCGCTATGCGCTTTCTCGGTGCAAGGCGCAGGTTTTGCCCATATCCTTTGCAGGAAAGGAACGCGTGCCCACGCTCCCTTCTCTCCCCGGCACGATGTGCGTTGCCCCCACCGATTTATACGAAGGGTTTTACGTTGCGCTTTTGCAAAAGGGTTAACCGGGCAAGGGGAAATGATTTGTGAACCAAGCAACGTTGCAAGGGGAAATGATTTGTGAACCAAGCAACGTTCCGCTTGGTAGCGGTTTTTTTGCGCCGCGGTGCTTTCTAAATAAATTTAACAAAGCTTTCTAAATAAATTTAACAAAATAAGCAAGGCGGATTTCCCATTATCGGGAAATCCGCCTTTTACTATAAAAAAGGACAAAAGGAAAGCGGCGTTCGTACGAACCCCGCGGCTAAGGTTTTTTGGGCAATTGCACGAAAATTGGAATGTCTGATGAAACTGCGCAAAGCGCATGAAAGCTGCGCGCCTCGCTCTAAAGAGAGAAGGGCGCGTTAAAGCTGTTCGATATCGCCAAAAAGAGGATTTTCTCCCTCTTTAAAGGGGCGCACAAAGGTAAAACGCTTTACCTCGGTTTGGTTTACGCAAACCGTTTCCTGCCACATGGAAAGGGGTCTAATCCATATCTCTCCCTTGCCGTACAGGGCGCGGTAAACGACGAAAAGCTCCTCTGGGTTTTCGCTATTTGTTGCCGTTAAAGCGGCGGCGTATAGGTTGCCTTTAAAGTGGCGGTAAACGCCGGGCGTAAAGGGCATAATTTTCTCCTTTATGGCTAAAAATATCCGCTTATTGCGCTACGGGTAACGATTTTAAACACAAAAAACAGGCGGAATAAAATCTACTCCGCCTCTTTTGCGAGATAAGAAAAAATTATTCAGCTTTCTTTTCTTTCTTTTCTACCACTTTCACGCCGTCGTAGTATCCGCATTTTTCGCATACGTTATGGCTGCGTTTCATTTCGTGGCATTGAGGGCATTCTACCAGAGTGGGAAGAGCTGCTTTAAAGTTGCTGGAAAATCTCTTGTTGGATCTCTGTTTGGAAACTTTTGACTTAGGTACTGCCATCTATCTACACCTCACTTAACTTATTGGCTTAATTATAAATCCGTTTCGCAGCTGCAAAAAGCTACGTTTCGGTTTGCACCACATTTGGGACAAAGCCCTTTGCAATCTTCCGCACAAAGAAGATTTAGGGGCAGGGACATTGCAATCGCGTCGTCTATCGCCTGATCGAGTACGAGGCGGTTGGACGTATAGGTATACGCGCCTTCTTCGTTTCTATGCCCTAAAAACTCTTCCTGAAGCAGACAAGTAAAGGTCTTTTGGGTTTCGGTAAGGCAGCGAGAACAGCTTCCCGCCAGGGTATACGTAATTTCAGCATCTACCACGCAGCTGGTTTTCAGCACGGATAAATGGCCGGAAACGCGCGGATTGCACGCAAATTGCACGTCGGGCAAATCGCAAAGATCGTTACGGCTAATAAGGTACTCTTCGTCGAACTCTACTTCAAATTTTCCCGATGCTTTTAATTTGGATAAATCAAATTCCATAATGCCACCCATAATGCAGCTGTATTATTATAAAAGATTCGCAAAAAAATGTCAATTATTTTTAACCGATTTTATCAGATTCGCCATAATATCCCGTTCTTTTTTATTAAGAGCGGCCAAATTTAAGCTACTTTCGGTAAAAGTAAGGCAAATTTCTGCATTGAAAACGCGAAAGGCACGCGCAATAAGCGCTTTATGAACGCGCACGGCACAAACGGCACTTTTGCATATCGTCGTGCAATGCAGGGTAAATATACCCGTTTGCAGGGTGATGCAGGTATCCGTTTCGCCAAAGGAATAGTGCTTAAAGCGGAAGATAAGCGCCGCCGTTACGGGGGCGGCTAAAACCACCACCATGGGCGACATTAAAAAGGAAAACAGCACGATGGGCGCATAAGCGCAAATTACCGCCACCGTAAGCGTGGGCAAAAACCGTTTAAAGGGTTGTTTGGGGCAGGGGGCAGGGGTAAATCCGGGCACGAGCTCGTGAAATTCTGCAAGCTCTTCGTCCGTTACCGCTTGTCCGCCAAAGGTGGTAATAAAGCGGCGTTTTCCTTCTGCAAAGCAAAGGGAAAGGGTTTTATTTTTTCCCAGTAGAGAAAATACGGGGCAAGACTGCTTAACAACGCGGAGATTGCTTGCTTTAAACAGGTGCGTGGTCGTAGCAAATTTTCCCTTGGAAATAAGAATCGTATCGTTTTTCGCCGAAAAGCGATAGTTTTCGTTTATCGTAGAAAGATAAATAAGATAGCTAAGGGCGGTTACTCCGCCGATTGCAATGCTTGCTGCAAGCAATATAATAAATAGTACGAATATGCGAATTACAAAGGTTTCTTCGGGGAGGAAGGAGGAAAGCGTAATGCCGTTTGCGTGCAGCACGCCTGCCACAACGGGCAAAAGGAATAAAGAGGCAACTGCAAGAAGAGCAAACGTTTTTACGCCCAACAAAAGCGCGTTTATAAAGTGCGGATGCACGTAAAAGGCATCGTCCAGCTCCGTTTGCTTTTGCTTTATTTGGGGTGCTTCGAGCGAATGCTCGAAAAAGAAATCTAAATAATAAAAATCTTTATTGCGAAGGTATACGGTATAAATGCCGCTTGGGAAAACGAAATCCAATCGGCACGCGCCAAGCAACCGCATAAGAGGGGAAACGGTGCGGCTTGCACGGATTAAATCCTCTCTCGCATAAAAAGCGGTGGGGTTTTGGGGCGTTTTGGTAATACAAATTTTTTCGTTTTGCAATACGATTGTTTTTCTGCCGCCGGGCACGAAGAGAAGGGCGGGGAATAGCGCACCACAGCCAAGTGCAAACAAAAATGCGGTAAAGTATTCGCCGTGGCAAACGACGAGCACGTTTCCGTAAAAAGCGGCACTAACGGCAATAAAGAGAAGATAAGCAAGAATAAACGCTTCTAAAGCGCGCTTAACTACAAGGTAAGCACTTTG
>JAFOHH010000009.1 GCA_017421905.1 Clostridia bacterium | reverse complement strand
CGCTTTCATAATACATGCAAAAACCAGCACGAACATCAGCGTTAAAATAAGTGATAGTATTGCTCCTTTTACAATTTGCCTTGCCGCCCCAAAAGATTTTTCAGACATAAAAACACCTCCGCATTCCTACGATAGGATATGCGAAGGCGTTGTTTTTTAGAATTAAGTTTTGTTAGGATTAGTTTTCGGTAGATTCTTCGGTAGTTTCTGCCGTTTCTTCTACTTCTCCATCCTTTACAACGACGGAATGGAATGCAACCTTATCGAACTTGAGGTAAGATTTTTGCGTTTCCGAACCCGTTTCAATTACAAAGTGAGAACCGTCTGCATCTACTTCTACAATCGTGCCGTAAATACCGCCGATGGTAAGCACGTCAACCCCAACGCGGAGAGATTCTTCGATCATTTTTTGACGAGCTTCATCACGCTTTTTCATAGACTTAGAAGACCATACGAAATAAACGACGATTAAAACGAGAAGAATACCAATGAAAACGAAAGACATCGGATTTTTATTTCCGTTCGTTTCATCTGCTAATAAATTCCAAATAAACATATTGTTATCTCCTTATGAAATATTTTCGACCTCTATCATAAACGATTTTGGGAAATTTTGCAAGTAAAATATGCAAACTATTCCTTATTTTCGTATTTTTTATAAAATTCGTTGCGGAACTCCAGCACTTTTCCATCTAAAATGGCTTGGCGGAGGTTCTTCATTAAATTTAAAAGGAAGGTTGTATTGTGCAAGCTAAGCAAAATAGCACCGAGCATTTCCCCTGCATTTACGAGGTGGCGGAGATAAGCCTTGGTATAGTTGCGGCAGCAATAACAATCGCACTCTTCGTCGAGAGGAGAGAAATCTTCTTTATACTTACCGTTACGCACGACAACCTTGCCGCGAGAGGTAAACGCCGTTCCGTTACGTGCGATACGCGTACCAAGCACGCAGTCGAACATATCGACACCGCGGATAACCCCTTCGATTAAGCAATCGGGACTACCGACCCCCATTAAATAACGGGGAACGTCGGTGGGATAATAGGGATATAAACCGTCTAAAATATCGTACATGATTTCTTTGGGCTCTCCTACGGAAAGACCGCCGATACCGAGGCCGCATTTTACGTACGGCAAACAACGCTCTAGGCTTTCCTTTCGCAAATCGGGGAAAACGTTGCCTTGCACGATGGGAAAAAGCATCTGCTTTTCGTTAGCGTGGTGATGATAGCAACGATCCAACCAAGAAAGCGAGCGCTCCATAGCAATTTTACTGTTTTTATAATCCGTACCGTATTCGCTACATTGATCGAACTGCATAATGATATCCGCACCCAGATTATTTTGGATTTCCATAACGCGTTCGGGCGTAAACAAATGCTTACTGCCATCCAGATGCGAATTAAAATATACCCCTTCGTCTTTAATCTTATTCAATCCGGCAAGGGAAAACACTTGAAATCCGCCGCTATCCGTTAAAATGGGGCGATTCCAGTTCATAAACTTATGCAGACCACCTGCCTTTTTTACAATTTCGTCGCCGGGACGCATATACAGGTGATAAGTGTTGGAAAGGATGATTTTTGCGCCGGCTTCTTCCAAATCGCGCGGCATAAGCCCCTTTACCGTTGCCTGCGTACCAACCGGCATATAAATAGGCGTGGGGATATCGCCGTGCGGCGTATGTAATACACCGACGCGCGCACCCGTTGTGGGGTCTTGTTTAATAACTTCGTAAGAAAATAAACGTTCCATAAATTAAAAAATACAAGGGTTTCCTAAAATAAAATTATTCGATAAACATTGCATCGCCAAAGCTGAAAAAGCGATAATTTTCGGCTACGGCAAGGTTGTAAAGATCTAAAATCTTTTCTCTGCCCGTAAGCGTTGCAACGAGCATAATCAGCGTGCTTTTGGGAAGGTGGAAATTGGTAATGAGGGCGTCTACACACTTCATTTGATAGGGCGGATAGAGGAAAATTTGCGTTTCCCCACTCGCCTTTTGCACCATTCCCTGCTCGTCGGCAACCGTTTCTAAGGTGCGAACGGATGTCGTACCAACGGCAATAACGCGGCGACCTTCTCTTTTGGCGCAGTTGATAATTTGCGCCGTTTCTTCGGAAATTTCGTAATATTCCGAGTGCATTTTATGGTCTTGTACGTTGGTTTCCTTTACAGGACGGAACGTGCCCAACCCAACGTGTAATAAAACTTGCGTTACGGTTACGCCCTTTTGTTTAATTTTTTCTAACAGATCGGGTGTAAAATGCAAACCGGCAGTGGGGGCGGCGGCAGAGCCGTTAATTTTGCCGTATACCGTTTGATAGCGCGCTTGATCGTCTAACTTTTCGCGAATATAAGGCGGAAGAGGCATCGTTCCGACGCGCGATAAGATATCCTCAAAAACGCCTTCGTAATGAAAACGAACGCGTCGCAAGCCCTCTTCGAGCACGGCTTCTACCGTAACGGAAAGCTCCTCGTTTACCGTGAGGGTTGCACCCGGACGTGCCTTTTTGCCCGGCTTTACCATTACCTCCCATTCGTCCTTATCCAGTCGCTTTAACAGCAATAATTCCACAGCACCGCCATGTGGCGTGTGAGCAAAAATACGAGCGGGAAGTACTTTTGTGTTATTGACCACGAGAACGTCGCCCGGCTGTAAATAGTCGACGATATCGCGGAAAATTTTATGTTCTACCCTATCCTCTTTTCTACGGTAGACCAAAAGTCGAGAACTATCTCTTGGGTAAAGAGGGGTTTGCGCAATGCGCTCTTCGGGTAAAATATAGTCAAAATCGTTTATCGTTAGCATAGTTTTCCTAAAATGTTGGAGGGGGAAAAATTATTTTTCTTCTCCCAGCGTGAAAGAGAGTTGAGATAAGGTTTCGGGCATTTTTTTGCCGAGATGATCGTAGGCGCGCTTCATACAAACTCTGCCACGCGGCGTACGCGCGATAAAACCGAGCTGCAATAAATAAGGCTCGTAAACGTCTTCTATCGTGTTGGAATCTTCGTTAATGGAAGCGGCTAACGTTTCTAAACCGCACGGGCCACCGCCAAATTTATCGATAAGGGCGGTGAGCATTTTAATATCGGTGCTATCTAAGCCGTATTCGTCGATTTCCATACGGTCTAAGGCCTCTTTCGTTACCGCTAAATTGACGGAGGAAAGTCCTCTTACCATGGAAAAATCGCGCACGCGCTTGAGCAGTCTGTTGGCAATACGAGGCGTACCGCGGCTACGCATAGCAAGCTCTTCTGCGGCATCGTTATCAATTTCCGTTCCCAGCATTTTTGCCGTACGGCGAACGATATCGGAAAGATCTTCTTTATTATACATTTCCAAACGGCAAATCACACCAAATCGATCGCGTAAAGGAGAGGATAGCATGCCTGCGCGCGTGGTTGCGCCGATTAAGGTAAAATGCGGAATGGGAATGCGCACGTTTCTTGCCGAAGGCCCTTTACCGATAATAAAATCGAGGAAAAAGTCTTCCATGGCAGGATATAAAATTTCTTCTACCGAATGGTTTAAGCGATGAATTTCGTCAATAAAGAGTATATCCCCTTCCGACAGGTTGGATAAAATTGCAGCAAGGTCGCCCGCACGCGTAATGGCAGGGCCGCTGGTAACTTTTACCTGCACGCCCATTTCTGCGGCGATAATATGCGCCAAGGTGGTTTTACCAAGTCCCGGAGGGCCGTAAAGGAGCACGTGATCTAAAGCCTCCTTTCTAATACGGGCGGCTTGAATATAAACTTCTAAATTTTCTTTTACCTTAGTTTGACCAACGTAGTCTGCCATCGTTTTGGGGCGCAACACGTTTTCCGCATCGATTTCCCCATCTTGGCGAGAGCTACTGATCAATCTTTCTTCGGTATCTTCGTATTCGTAATCCATTTGCATCCTTCCTTATCAGCGAATGTGCTTGATTGCGTAAGAGAGTATTTGTTCTACGGAGGTTAAGCCGAGCGACTCTGCCTCTTCCACGGCTTTTTGACTTTCCTGACGGGAGAATCCAAGGGTGGAAAGCGCCAAAAGTGCATCTTCGTTTGCGGTAGGCTTGGCTTTCTTTTTGGGAGAGAGAGGAATATCCAACGAAGTAAGACTTTCCTTTAAATCGAGAATGATTCGTTCTGCCGTTTTTTTGCCGAGGCCTTTTACGAGGCAAAGGCGTTTAATATCTTCGGTAACAATTGCGTTTGCAAGCTCTGCCGCATCCATTTGCGAAAGAACTAAAATTGCCATTTTAGGACCGACACCGGAAACGGAAATCAGTTTGATAAAAAGATTCTTTTCCTCGGGAGAAATAAATCCGTAAAGCGAAATGCCGTCTTCTTTCACCTGCAAATAGGTATAAACGCCGCCTTCGCCGGCATTCATTAACATAGCGTACGCCGCACCCGAGCAGGCAACCTCGTATCCGATTCCGTTAACCATTAAGAGAACGGTAATTCCGTCCCCCGCCATTACTTTTCCTTCGATATATCCTATCATACAAACCTCACATTAAAAACGCACCCGAAAGGCGACTGGTATTGAGATGGCATAACGCTACGGCAAGCGCGTCTGCCGCGTCGTCCGGCTTGGGAATGGTTTTTAGCTTTAAAAAAAGCTTTACCATTTGTTGAATTTGATTTTTATCCGCCCGTCCGTATCCGGTAAGGCCTTGCTTAATTTGCAACGGCGTATATTCGTAAAGCTTAGGAACTTTTTTTACGCAAGTTAGAAGAGCAACGCCGCGCGCCTCCGCAACGGCAATCGCCGTTTTTTGGTTGTTGGTAAAAAAGAGCTCTTCCATAGCAACTTCGTCCGGATGGAATTTTTCGATAATGGCAGAAACCCCGTCTTCTATCATACGCAAACGGTGTGGCAAGCTTTTATCCTTTGGGGTAAGAACGACACCGTAATCTAAAACCTCTATAATGCCGTTTTCTTTTTTTAAAACGCCGTAACCAAGGGTTGCAAGGCCGGGGTCGATTCCGAGAACGATCAAAATTGCTCCTCCAAAAGAAATTTTTGCCGGAACGGTTGAAATTTTTTGAAAAATGCTTTATGATAGAAATAGTTAGAATTTCAATCCGTAAAATATCCTTATTATATGATACCGATTTACGGCAAATAAGTCAATCGAATTTGGCTTTTTCTACGAAAAAAAGGAGATTTTCGCTATGAATCAAACCGAACTGCAAGAAACGGAGCAGAATACTTCTCTTTTATTACGCTATGCAGATGAACAAAAACGACCTGCAGGTATGGTTTATTACGCCGTGCTTGCACTTTCCGCCCACGCAAAATGCTTGCGAATAAACAACGTGATTTCCGAAGCGGAAGAAACGGGCATTTTACACTGTCTAACCCGCCACGCAAAAGATGCCCAAACGGGAACGTTTCTACCCGAAGGCGATTTATACGACGCTATATTCCACGCCCTAAAAAACAGCTTGGGAAATGCTGCAGGCAGACTGGAAACAGCCCTCTCCCGTCCCGATTTTTACCATTTGACGGGACGAATTTTTGTAAAAAACGCCGTGCTTGAAATTTGTCAAGGATACCGCGTGCTAATTCAATCGCTTATTTCCATTGCACAGGAAGGAATGAAAGCATATTTCCCCGGATATGCAGACGGCAAGGTGGTTACCTCAATTAACGCCGGACAATATTTCCTTTCCGTTGCCGAACGCTTTTTACGAGATATTGAACGTCTGGAAAACACCTATCGAACGGCGGACGTCATGCCCCTTTGGAGTGGATACGGCGGGGGCATTTCCATACCCCTTCCTCGCGAAAAGGCTGCGGAGCTGCTAGGCTTTTCCTCCATCGCTCAAAATGCATACGATTCGGTAAGCGACGTGGATTATTTAACCGATTTTATTTACGCCCTTTCCGCCGCATTTGGACACCTTTCTCAAATTGCTATTGATTGGAAAAAACTGGAAGAAAAGAGGCTAATTGCCCTTTCTAAAAACCTTTCCGTGCGGGAATATCCTCAAGCCTCCACCCCCATTGCCTTAAACGAGGTTTGCTTCCGTGCAAAAAAAGCGCAAAGCGTGCTTTCCCTTGCCCTCTCCCTCATTGCAGACTTACCCCTTGGCAGCAATCGTATTACCAACAATCTCCTTTACCAAGCTGACAGCTTAAAAACGGATTTAATGGAAACCATTTCCCTTTTATCCCTCTTATTGCAAGACCTTTCTCTTGACGGAAACGACATTCGGTATTTTGACGGCTATGCACAATGCGGCGGCATGGAAATTGCCGATTATTTGGCGCAACGCGGCGCACTTTACACCGACGCCTTAGATAGCGCAAAACGCATTTGTTCTTATGCAGAAGAAAATAATTTGACCTTAGAGCGCGTACCCCTTTCCGTTTATAAAAAAGAATCCGCCCTGTTTGGCGAAGACGTGTTGGAGCGCGTAAAACCCCGCAGCGTGATGGAAGAAAAAGAAGGGATTGGCAGCAGCAATCGCGCAGCCGTTCGCGAAAACATCCGATCCATTACAAAACGGATGCAAAAACTGTTCCGCTGATAAAATAATCACAAAGAGCCACGGAAAACCGTGGCTCTTTTACGCCTTACTCGAAAAGCAAGGCGTACCCTCCTTTCCTGTAAAGCTATTTTAACGCAAACGATATTTATCAGATGAATTACCTCAAATGAATCCCCTACCTTTGCGACAGTATTAGTATCGGTAGATATTTTTATCACATACAAGGAAAATAACAACCGCTTTGCCACGATTTGTGCCTAAAAGAAAATTTTGGCACGATGATAGAAAATTTACCAGCCGATAAGTAGAAGATGTCAATTAAAGTTGAACTGAAAACATATCAATAAATTAATGCAATGGCAAAACAAAACGCCCTATCATACGATAAGGCGTTTTTTATTGAATAAAAATACATTTTGCCGCAAAATTGCGGACTGCAAATTAGTCTTCGTCTTCTTCTTCGGGAAGAATTACGTTATGCCATACTTCTTGAACGTCGTCGTTATCTTCTAACAAATCGATCATCTTTAAGAATTTAGCCGTATCTTCTTCGGAAAGCTCTACCTTGTTTTGGGGAACCATTTGTACCGATGCTTCGAGGAATACGAGGTTTTGCGCTTCGAGCGCTTTGCGTACTTCGGAAAAATCTGCAGGGGTGGTGTATACAACGAAAACGTCGTCTTCCGTTACCACGTCGTCTGCGCCGCATTCGATTGCCATTTCCATCATAGCGTCTTCCGTAAGGGTTGCGCTACGTTCTACAACGATTACACCCTTTTTATCGAACATAAAGGATACGCAACCGGTTGCACCCATTGCACCGCCACCTTTATCGAATAAGTGACGAACTTCGCCAACCGTACGGTTTTTATTATCGGTAAGCGTTTCTACGATAACGGCAGAACCGCCAACGCCGTAACCTTCGTAAGTGAGAACTTCGTAGTTGGTGCTGCTGAGTTCGCCCGATGCTTTTTTAATACTGCGAATAATGTTATCGTTGGGCATATTTGCAGCTTTTGCCTTTGCAATTGCATCGGCAAGTTTAGAGTTAAGAGCAGGATCGGAGCCCAGCTTTGCTGCTACGGCAATTTCACGGCCGATTTTGGTAAAAATTCTACCGCGAGCTGCGTCTGCTTTGCCTTTTTTGGCTTGTATATTATGCCATTTGGAATGTCCGGACATTGTTTTTTCTCCTAGAATTTATCTGTAAATAAGCGTATAAAGCAATACGGACAGGCTAACTGCCGCATTTAAACTTTCCATTTCATTTGCCATAGGGAGGGCAACCGTTTGCGTTGCTGCATTTTTTAAGCATTGGGAAACGCCGTTTGCTTCGTTACCAACAACGAGGCATACAGGAAGAGAAATCTTTTCTCTAAAAACGTCCTTTCCGCCCATATCTGCAACGACGATGGGAAAATCTTTTAAAACGGAAAGCAATTCTTCTCTCGTTCCGCGATGGATGCGAACGGCGTAGATACCGCTCATGCTACTGCGAATAACCTTGGGATTATAAGGATCGCACGAGTCGGCAGCGTAAATATCCGTTACGCCGCAAGCGGCGCAGGTACGGATAATCGTTCCCATATTCCCCGGATCGCGCACGGCGTCTAAAAATACGCACGTTTTCGTTGGGGAAACAAGGGATACGCTGGGCATTTTAAGGGTGGCAAGCACCCCTTCGGGAGAAACCTCGTCTGACATTTTGCGAAAAACCTCTTCGCTGACGTAAACGGTTTTTTCTTCCGGGAAAGCACCTAAAAACTTTTCCGTTGCATAAACGGTTTGAATTTCCGCACCGCGTGCAAAGCCTTCCGTTACCATTTTGCGACCTTCGACCAAAAAAAGACCTTCGCGCTCGCGAAACTTTTTTTCCTTTAAGGACGCAACGAATTTAACGATGGGGTTTTGCGTGGAACGAATAATTTCTTGCTTCATACGAATAAATATTCAAAAAGCCTTCCGCATAATAAGAAGGCTTTTTGTGATAGGTTAATTGTTTTTTGCTTTTTCGCAAAGGGTTGCGAAAGCTGCGGGATCGCTTACTGCAAGATCTGCAAGAACCTTTCTGTTGAGTTCGATGCCTGCAACTTTAAGGCCGTGCATAAATTTGCTGTAAGAAAGACCGTTCATGCGGGCTGCAGCGTTGATACGAGCAATCCAAAGAGCGCGGAAGTCTCTCTTCTTTGCCTTTCTGCCAACGTATGCATACGCTTGCGATTTCATAACCGCTTGACGTGCTACTCTATAAAGTTTGCTTTTTGCACCAAAGTAACCTTTGGAAAGTTTTAAAATCTTTCTACGCTTTTTAACAGCGTTTACGCCTCTTTTAATACGCATAATTCACGAGCCTCCTTAGTTTGCCTTTTTGTAAGGGATAATTCTCTTGATGTTGTTTTCCTGAGTGGTAGCCAAGTAGCCAACCTTGCGAAGGTTACGCTTTCTCTTTCTGGACTTTTTGGTCAGGATGTGGTTCTTTTCGGCATGGTACATTTTAATCTTACCAGAACCGGTTACTCTGAAACGCTTTTTAGCGCCGCTGTGAGATTTCATTTTCGGCATAATCGTATATCTCCTTAAGATTTTTTATCTATATTTTCGCGCAATGCACGAACCTTAAGCGTTTACGGGGTCGAGCATCATCATAATGCTTCTGCCTTCCGTAAGCGGCTTTTTGGTCATAACCGCAACGTCCTTAACAAGCTCGAAGAAGGTGTTCATTACTTCTACACACAGCGAAGAGTGTGCGTTTTGACGACCGCGCATGCGGAGGGTAACTTTAACCTTGTTGCCTTGTTGTAAGAACTTAATTGCTTGCTTCGCCTTAACGTTCATATCACCGGTATCGATGGTCATGGAAAGACGAATTTCCTTTATTTCGGTAACTTTTTGATTTTTACGCGCTTCTTTTTCTTTTTTGAGAATTTCAAAGCGGTATTTACCGTAATTCATCAGTTTGCATACGGGAGGTACGGCGTTGGGCGAAATTTTAACGAGGTCAAGTTCCTCTTCTTCTGCCATGCGTAATGCCTGATCTCTCGAAACAATGCCTAATTGTTGTCCGTCTGCGCCAATTAAGCGAACTTCTTTATCCAGAATTTCTTCGTTAATCTGATGTTGCTCTTTAATGGGAGTGTACCGTCCTTTTGGAATAATAAAAGGGTTACCGCATGGTAACCCTTATTACAGACATAAAGAAACGAAAATAACTTTCGCTTAAAAATCCGTATTGAGCCGAAACAGCGCGATTGCCGTACGGCGAGAAGGGTCACTTCTGCTTACCGACAATCATTTTACGACATTTCAATTAATTTGTCAACTGTTTTTACGCCCTTTATCTAACTTTTTTGGAAGAAATTTCACCGAGAATGCGAGCAAGGAAATCTTCCTTCGTCATAACGCCGAGATCTCCTTCGGCACGACTTCTTACCGCATACATACCCGTTTCCTGTTCTTTATCGCCGAGGATAATCATATAAGGAACTTTGGAAAGTTGCGCCTCGCGAATCTTATAGCCCACCTTTTCGGAGCGGGTATCGGTTTCTACGCGGAGGCCGTACGTTTCCAGCAGGGCGGCAACGTCTTTTGCATATTGCGCGGTACGATCGGTAAGAGAAAGCACTCTAACTTGCGTGGGCGACATCCAAACGGGGAATGCGCCTGCGTATTTTTCGATAAGAAGAGCCATCGTTCTTTCGTAGCAACCGATAGAGCTTCTGTGAATAATATACGGACGTTTCTTTTCTCCGTTTTCATCCACGTAAGACATATCGAAACGCTCTGCAAGGAACATATCGATTTGAATGGTAATAAGCGTATCTTCTTTGCCGAATACGTTTTTAATTTGAATATCGAGCTTAGGTCCGTAGAAAGCAGCCTCGCCAATTCCCTCTTTGTATTCTACGCCGAGATCATCCAAAATGCGCTTCATTTCGCTTTCTGCATATTCCCATTGCGCAGGCTCGTTGATATATTTATCGGTGTTGGCCGGATCCCAACGAGAGAAACGGTAGGAAACGTCGTCATCCAAACCAACCGATTTCAGCATATACATTGCAAGATCTAAGCAGCCCTTAAATTCTTGCTCCAACTGCGAGGGCATACATATAATATGTCCTTCACTAAGGGTAAATTGACGCACACGGATTAAGCCGTGCATTTCCCCGCTAGCCTCGTTACGGAAGAGCGTGGAGGTTTCGCCGTAACGGCACGGTAAATCGCGATAGGATTTTAATCCGTTGTTATAAACGGTATATTGGAAGGGGCAGGTCATGGGACGGAGCGCCATAATTTCGTCGTCCTTTTCCTCGTCGCCAAGCACGAACATACCATCCTTATAGTGATCCCAGTGTCCGCTGATTTTGTAAAGATCGCTCTTTGCCATATAAGGCGTTTTGGTAAGAACGTAACCGCGACGTTCTTCTTCGTCTTCTACAAAACGATTGAGAATTTGGAAAAGCTTTGCGCCCTTGGGCATGAGAAGAGGTAAGCCTTGACCGATGGTTTCATCCGTCATAAAAATACCGAGCTCTCTGCCGAGTTTATTATGGTCGCGCTTTTTCGCTTCTTCTTGACGAAGAATATATTCTTCCAGCTCTGCCTTCTTTTCAAACGCCGTTGCGTAAATGCGGGTAAGCATTTTATTCTTTTCATTGCCGCGCCAGTATGCGCCCGTAATGGAAAGCAACTTAAACGCTTTAATTTTGCCCGTTGCAGGAAGATGGGGACCGCGGCAAAGATCTACGAATTCCCCTTGCTTATAGAAGGAAATAATCGCATCTTCGGGAAGGTCGCGAATCAGCTCTACTTTATAGGGTTCGTCAAGCTCTTGCATATAAGCAATAGCTTCGTTTCTCGGCATAGTAAAACGGGAAATTTCAAAGTTGGCTTTGATAATGCGGTTCATTTCGCTTTCGATTTTATTAAAATCGTTTTGCGTAATGGGCGTAGTAAAATCTACGTCGTAATAAAAGCCGTCTTCTACCGTCGGACCAATGGCAAGCTTGCTGGTAGGATAAATGGTTTTAATAGCTTGCGCCATAACGTGAGCACAGGTATGACGGTATACCTTTAACCCCTCTTCATCTCTTAAGGTAATAATTTCCAAAGCGCCGTCGCCTTCAACGGGAGTGGAAAGATCTACGAGTTCACCGTTCCATTTTGCACAAACGGCGTTTCTTGCCAAACCTTCGGAAATTCCTTTGGCTACGGAAAACAGCGTTGCACCTGCTTCTGCCGTAATTACGCTTCCGTCTTTTAACGTGATGTTCATAACAATACCTCACCTGTAATTTTTCTAATTTCAGTATAAAAAAACGCCCTTAAACTGCACGTTTAAGGACGAAAATATTCCGCGGTTCCACCTTATTTGCCGATAAAAATCGGCCTCTCTTTTGCAATTTTAGCTTTGCGGGCCCGGCAAAAAAAGTGGTTTCCCCCTCTCCCCTACGGCAAGCTTACACCAACCGCTTGCTCTCTAACTGTCACGGGAATAGACGTACTTGTCTTTTTCTCTCCGATGAAATTACGATTATTATACCGCATTTTCAAAAAAAGTCAAGGATTTAGGATAAAAAACCGCAATTTTTCTTTTTTTAGCACGTTTCTTACCCTAAAAAGCAACTTTTAGCAAAAAAAGTTAGCAAAGGAGCTCGCTTGCACCATCGTGAAAAAAGACGTTTGCGCCGTAAAATTCTTTTAAAAATTCGACGGCAGCACGCTCCGGAGGGCCGACAAGGTGCACTTCCTTTCCGCAAGAAAGTAAAATTTCCTTTTGCAAACGAAGGGAATCGCTATCCCCCGCGAGTGCCCCTAAAAAAGAGCGGTTGTAATGACTATCAAACACCTTATCTTTTACGATATAGATTTGTTCCCCTTCGAAATCGTCGATTAAATATTGCATAAAATTACGATAAAGATCCTCGGTAAAATAGGAGGGTAAGCAATCGACAATTTCCTCCCATTTTCGGCATAATCTTTGCATCCGAAAGTGATATATCCCGTCTAAAGAAATTTCATTTTCCATTTG
>JAFOHH010000008.1 GCA_017421905.1 Clostridia bacterium | reverse complement strand
GTACTCTTCCGTAACGATACCAATGCCGATAGCAGCGTTGGCGTTATTAAAAACCTTTTAGACTTGAAAGGCATCGACACAACCGACTGGACGCAAGTCACCCACCAATACACGCCTACCGCTTCCGGCACGTACTATATTATGGTAAAGATGAACGGTCTTTCCAGCGGTACGCTTTGGCTGGACGATATTTCCGTAAAAACTGTTACCCACGCTTAATTACTTGCAGAACGTACTTTTATCCGAAATTTTCAATATTATCAATAAATCCAAAATCAAAAGCCCTTTCCGATTGGAAAGGGCTTTGTTCGTTTATTTACTGTGTTGCTTATCAATCTTGAACCTAATGCGAGGTAGGTTTTTGAGCAAATTTTTGCCAGCTTCTGGGCAAGCGATTTTCCCCAACAAGTGCAAGGAGTTAAAAAAGTTCTGCGCCTGCGGGTTGCAGGAAGTTAAGAAAGTTCTTCCACGGTCGTGCCACAAGGGAGACTGGTTGCTATTTGTGCCGCGGGATAGGCGGTTTTTAGGGCTTTTAAGGCGGCTTGCGCGTTAAAAAGCGTTTCGTACACGCCAAAGGTTACCGAGCCGCTACCCGTCATAGAAGCGGCGAGCGGCTGCGTTTTTTCGATTACCGAAAGAGCCGCTTTGATAGAAGGCACGAGAAGGCTTGCGGCAGGCGTTAAATGATTTTTCACCGCTAGGGACAGCGCGGCAACGTCGCCCGATAAAAGGGCTGCTACGGCCTGATTTGTGGTGGAAGGCTGGGGCGGCGTTTGATCGCAAAGGGCAAAGCATTCGCGCGCGGAAACGCCTTCTTGTTGCGGAACGAGTACGAAAAACAAGGGAACGTGCGGCAAAAACTGCACCTTTTCTCCCCTGCCTGCAAGAACGCCCGTACCGCCGCGCTCCATAAAAGCGCCGTCTGACGTGAGGGAATTAATAAGTGGCGTTACGCTTTGCTCTACCCCAAACAGCCGTTGCATAGAAAGCAACGTGCCGACGACGTCTGCCGAAGAGCCGCCCATTCCGCCGCCGACGGGAATACCCTTTTTAACGGTGATGGTAACGCCCGTTTGGGCGATGGGAAACGCCGCAATAAACGCCTGAGCGGCGCGGTATGCGTTATTTTCTTGCGGAAGGCAATCTACACCGGGGCAAGACAAAACGATAGCACCGTCCGTGCGCTTTTGCACGGTAATTTCGTCGCAAACGTCAACCGAGGTGCAAAGAGAAGATAGTTCGTGATACCCTCCGCTTTTGCCGAGAACGTCTAGCGTTAAATTGAGTTTTCCGTATACCGTGGTACGAATTTTCATTAGTAACCTCTACTGTTAAAAGGCGTGCGGCAATCCGCGGGCATGCCGTGCGGCATAGCTTTTGCTTGCTCTTGCCAAGCCGTTAGCCTTCGTAATCCTTCACTTTTTGATTGTATAGCAAAACGCATTCGTCTTGCGGCAGGGGGAAGGTTAAATCGGGATTTGCGCTCGCAACCCGTTCGGGGGCGACGCCAAGCGTTTTAGAAAGCGTCCAAAGGTCGCTCCCTTCCCTTACAAAGCAAATGCGAACGGCGCAATCCGTTTGCTGTTTTTCTTCTCCCACTTTCACGCGGGAAAGAAATTTTACCTGCTTGATAGAGCGCGGCTTTACACAGGCGGAAACCTGCGTGGTATAGGAAACGCCGCCGCCTTCAAAATCGGCAGTAAGGCGTTCTAAAAACAGTTCTGCGGGGAAGGAATACCCCTCTTTCCCTTCTACCATTCCCATTTTTAGGGGAACGGTGATGGGTAAATCGCACGGGGTGCATTTTATTGCCCCGTTTGCCGCATAGAATAGCGCGGCAGAAATACCCCCTTCTATCTCTGCGCCGCTATCCGTTGCCGTATATTCGCCCCAGGCGGAAAGAGGTACGGCGGCAAGCATTTTTGCGCCCTCTTCTATCTCGGAAATCGGGGCGCGGCCGGTGGTGCGGCAGCTTTCTCTTTGGTCTTCCGCAAAGGCGTAATAGGGAGCGGAGCTTTGCTCGCAAATCAGTTCTGCCGCAGGAGAAAAGGCGTCTGTAACAACGCAAAGTTCCTTCTCCTCGTACAGTTCTCCCGTAAAATGCAAAGCGTAAGTAACTTCAATATGCGAAAGGTTTTTATCGGGCTCGCTAACGACGTCAAAGCGGACGTCCGCAACGCAAACGGATAGCCGCGTTTGTTGATTGGGCATTGCCGAGGGAGCTTCCGTTTCGATGCGGAAGGGAAAGGTCTTTTCCGCGCAAAAAATCCGTTCGCCGCGGAGCAGTAAAAACAAGCGAGTTTTCCCCTCTGCAATAACCGCTTGGGTGGCAACCTCCTGCCGCTCGACGGTGGCCTCTGCCGTATAAAGCAAAACGTCGTTTACGGCGACGTCGTCCCACTCGTCCACAAGCTCCGTTTCGCCGCGTACCAGCGCTATAGCGGCGGTAAAAGGCAGGCTTTCTCTCTTGCAAACGACGCCCTCCGCACCTCCGTAGCAGGGATATTCGCACGGGGTGAGCGCGGTAAGGCGTGCCGATACCACCGCGGAAAGATAAACCGTTTCTCCTACCGTGCGGTAGCGCACGTTTTCGGCAAAAAGGGTAACGTTTAAATCGCTGTGGGGCGAAAGCGTTTTATCTTCGGCCTTTCCCCGAAATTCTACGCCGCATTCGCATTTTTTCATCGTTCCGTCCGCAGCGGCGTACACGGTGCAAAAAAGCACCCGCCCCGCATACTGCGCCTCGCCGGAAAGGCTTTCCGCCCCAAGCGGAACGGCACGCGCCGTTACCTGTAAAATGCGGCTTTCGGGCGGCAATTCTACGGGAAGTTTACATTCTACCCCCGTTTGCGCCTGCAAAATCGTCGGCTGTTTCACCGTTAAAATTTCACGTTTTTCTTCCATAAACTTGCTCCTTTCCGTTTGGTTTTCTCTATACTATATCGAAAAAGAGGAGCGTTTATGACGGTTTTTTGCGTTTATCTTAAAATTTTGTGAAATAGCTAGCCTATCCTCGCCAAACGAGAAAGGGCACTCGGCTTGCTAGCTTACAGTTACCCGGTAAGAAAGGAGGGCGGCTTACTACTTACAGTTACCCGTCAAGAAAGGAGGGCGGCTTACCGCCTTGCAGTTACCCGTGCAAAAAACAGCAAACCTTTGCTATTATCTATTGTATACCAAAAACACAATTCTGTAAATAAAAAACGCCCTTTTTTTGCAAAAAGGCGTTATACTGCTATTCTTTTAGGCGAACGGATACGTTTCCGCAAAGCACTTCGGAATAAGCGTAGGTCGTTTTACCGCAAAAATCCTTGCCGTTTGGGGAAACGGTAAAAAGCGCGGGGTACACGCCCGATAGCCGCCCCTCGTATTCTACGATTTTATTGCGGCCGAGATTTACCCGCACGGAAACTTCTCTTTCGTAAAACTGGGAAATAGCGGCTTTAACGCCGCTTAAAGAGGAGGTCGTTTTAATCATATTCCAAGTATTGCCCTTTTTGGAAATTTTATGCTTGAAATTTTTATGCGCGTCGAAAAACTTGTTTTCCCCCGCCCAAAATGCAGACAAAAGTTTTCCGAGAAAAGAAATACCGCCAAATTTTCCAAAAAAACAAAAAGCCGCGGGCGCAAATGCAAAAGCGGAGGCGGTTCTTTAACTAAAAACAAAAAGCCGCGGGCGCGTGCGCCTGCGGCATAAAATGCTTAAAGATTATAAATCGTCGTCCTCGTCGTCGTCTTCAAAGTCCTCTTCTTCCTCGCGGTCTTCAAAATCGCTGGCGTCTACAGGGCCGATATCAAAATCGTCGGGCTCTTCAAACGCAGGAGCTTTTTCACCGGTATAGGAATCTTCTTCCTCTTCTTCAAACGCCTCGGCAATTTCTGCAGAAAAGCCTTCGGGAATATCGCCCATATCGTCGTCTTTATCGTCGTCGAGGAAGGTGCGCCATTCTTCGTCCTTATCCATATCGATATCGATATCATCTCTGCGAGAAGCAAGCTCTTGCAAGCAAGCCTTACACATATTTTCGTTATTGCGGATATAGTTTTGCTTACAGATGGGGCAAAGCTCGGTTTCTTCGGAAATATCCTCGTCGTCGTTCGCAAACAACAGCTTGGGACCCATTTTCAGGTCTGCCTTGCAAACGTTGCAATATTGCTCTTCTTCTAAAATATAATTTAAATCGCATCTCGGACATTTGATATAGCCCATATCTTTTACCTCGCTTGTTTCCTGCAATCCATTATATTGTACATTCTCCGTTTTGTAAACTACTTTTATGACTTTTTTTGCATTTTTTTTAGGAATTTTTTATTTTGCATCAAAAAAAGCGGCTTTTTCATCAAAAAACCGCTTTCTTCTCTCGTTGTTTTTTATTTTAAAATGCGCTTTGGCGGAATTTTTGCTCCGCTTACGGCTTATCAATCATCATTTTATCGGCAACAAGGGCGATAAATTCGCCGTTGGTTGGCTTTTCGTTACCAACGTAAGCGCGTACGCCAAACAGCGTGTTTATCGTTTCAATTCTTCCCCTATTCCAAGCAACCTCTATGGCGTGGCGAATGGCGAGCTCTACCTTGCTGGCGGAGGTATCGTACTTT
>JAFOHH010000007.1 GCA_017421905.1 Clostridia bacterium | reverse complement strand
GTTTCGATAAGCGAAACAGGGGCGCAGTTTTATTTCAATTTCGTGCTATTTTGTTTTCGGCAAGGGCTTATTCGTAGCGGAGTTCTGCCTTGATACGGCGAACGCCGGAGGAAGAGGATTGCTCCTTCGTGATGACGAATTTGCCAAGCTCGCCCGTGTTACTTGCGTGCGGGCCGCCGCAAATTTCCTTGCTGTACGTGCCGATGGTATATACCTTAACCTTTTCGCCGTACTTGCTTTCAAACAGGCCGATTGCGCCTTGCGCTTTGGCTTCTTCTACCGTCATTTCGGCAAGATCTACGGGAACGTTTGCCGCAATTGCCTCGTTTACGTAATCTTCTACCGCGGAAATTTCTTCCTTCGTCATGGGACGGCCAAAGTTAAAGTCGAAACGCAGACGCTCGGGCGTGATGTTGCTGCCGCGTTGTGCGCAATCCGGGCTTAAAATTTTGCGGAGTGCCGCGTGCAGAAGGTGGGTTGCGGTGTGGAGGCGGGTAGTGCCTTCCTGATTATCGGCAAGGCCACATTTAAAGCGTTGTTCGCTACCGGCAGCCGATTTGGCTTGGTGCTCGGCAAAGCATGCCTTAAAGCCTTCCGTATCTACGGTAAGACCCTTTTCTTTTGCAAGCTCTTCGGTAATTTCCACGGGGAAACCAAAGGTATCGTACAAGCGGAACGCCGTAACACCGTCGATAACCGTACCTTGCAGGCGGGAAATGGTGCGTTCAAATTCCTTTAAGCCGCTCTTTAAGGTTTTGCTGAATTTATCTTCTTCCTTTTTCAGTTCGGTTAAGATTTTTTCGCGGTTTTCTACGAGTTCGGGATATACGGTAGCGTATTTTTCGATATAGCAGGAGGAAATTTCGCCAAGAGAGCCCTCGGGCAGGTCGATTTGTCTGCCAAAGCGAACGGCACGGCGAATAATTCTGCGAAGAACGTAGCCTTGGTCTACGTTAGAGGGGGTAATGCCCTTTCTATCGCCCAGCATAAAGGTTGCGGTACGCATATGGTCTAAAATGATGCGGAAAGCCTTGGTTACTTCTGCACTTTCGCCGTAGGATTTACCCGTGAGCTCTTCGATTTTTGCGCGAGCGGCGGTAAAGAGGTCGGTTTCATATACCGAGTTTTTACCCGTTAAAATGCAAAGCGTGCGCTCTAAACCCATACCCGTATCTACGTTTTTCTGTTTTAAGGGTTCAAAACCGCCTTCTGCATTTTTAAAATATTGCATAAATACGTCGTTCCAAATTTCGAGGTATTTACCGCAATCGCACGCGGGCGAGCAGGTGTCGCAGCACTTGGGTTTGCCCGTATCGATAAACATTTCGGTATCGGGGCCGCAAGGACCGGTAATGCCGGCAGGTCCCCACCAGTTGTTTGCGCGGGGCAGGAAGAAAATAGCATCCTTGGGGATGCCGCAGCCTTCCCAGATAGCGGCGGATTCTTCATCTCTCGGAGCGGTTTCGTCGCCTGCAAAAACGGAAACGGCAAGCTTTTCTACGGGAATGCCGAGATATTTTTCGGAGGTTAAAAATTCGTAGCTCCAAGAAATGGCTTCTTTCTTAAAATAATCGCCCAAGCTCCAGTTGCCGAGCATTTCAAAAAAGGTGCAGTGGGAGTTATCGCCAACTTCGTCGATATCGCCCGTGCGCACACACTTTTGCACGTCGGTAAGGCGCGTGCCTTCGGGGTGCTTTTCGCCGAGAAGGTAGGGAACGAGGGGATGCATACCGGCCGTGGTAAAGAGTACCGTGGGGTCGTTTTCGGGAATTAACGACGCCGATTGAATAACGCTGTGGCCGTGATTTTTAAAAAATTCCAAGTATAAGGAACGCAGTTGTTCGGAATTAAGTTGTTTCATATTTCTCCTTTGGCGCAGTTATGCGCTCTTTGTAACGAATTATAATTTTTCTACGGTATATCCGTCTTTGGTATCCTTAACGGCGTAACCTTTTGCTGTAATTTCCGCGCGGAGTGCGTCTGCCGCCGCCCAGTCCTTATTTTTCTTTGCGGCATAGCGGCGCTCTGCAAGCTCTTTTACGTCGGCAGGAACTTCAATTTCCTTTACCTGCGGAACGATTTGCGCCAGTTGCAAGCCGAATACTTCGTCCATTTTCAGCGCGGCTTGATATACGGCGCTTGAGGGAGCTTCTTTCAGCATCGTCCACAGCGTGCCGAGCGCGCCGGGGATATTGAGGTCGTCGGTAACGTAATCGGTAAATTCCTTCATATACGCGTCCAGCTTTTCCTGCGCCAGCGTGCCGTTTGCGCCCTTATGGCGAAGGAGTGCCTCACCTAAGCGTTCGTAAGCAATTTTCGCGCCGTCCATTGCGGGGAAGGTAAAGTTAAGCTTTTTGCGGTAGTGGGTATTTAAGCAGAAATAGCGGAACGCCATGGGAGAATAGCCCATATCGCTAAGCTGCGAAACGGTGTAGGTGTTGCCCAGCTTTTTGCTCATTTTGCCGCCGTCTACACACATAAATTCGCCGTGCATCCAAACCTTGGCGGGGTTTTTACCCGTTGCGCCTACGCTTTGGGCAATTTCGTTTTCGTGGTGGATGGGAATATGGTCTACGCCGCCCGTGTGGATATCAAATTCCTCGCCGAGGTATTTTTTACTCATTGCGGAACATTCGATATGCCAACCGGGGTAACCCATGCCCCACTTGCTATCCCATTGCATAATGTGTTCCTTGGGGGCTTTTTTCCAAATGGCAAAATCGGCAGGGTGGCGTTTTTCGCTATTGACCTCTACTCTTGCGCCGGCTTGCTGGTCTTCTAAATTGATGCCCGAAAGCTTGCCGTATTCGGCGCATTTGCCGATGTCAAAATAAATGCCGTCGCTCGTTTCGTAGCCGTAGCCGTTATCGCAAAGGGTGTAAACGTAATCGAGCATTTCTTGAATATGATCGGTTGCCTTGGGGGTGAGCTCGGGCTTGCCGATGTTGAGCTTTTTCAAATCCTCAAAAAATACGGAGGTATAGTGTGCGGCAATTTCCAGTGGGGTTTTTTGTTGCTCTCTTGCCGCTTTTTCCATTTTATCCTCGCCGTCGTCCGCATCGGAAAGGAGGTGGCCAACGTCGGTAATATTCATAACGCCCTTTACTTTATAGCCTTCGAACTTTAATACGCGGCGAAGTAAATCCATAAATACGTAAGTGCGCATATTGCCGATATGGGCGTAATTGTAAACGGTAGGTCCGCACGAATACATGCGTACCGTGTTCCCCGTTAAAGGCTTAAATTCTTCTTTATCTCTTGTAAGCGTGTTGTAAACTTTCATACTAGCTCCTTAAATAACCGTTACGCCTTGCGCAATAATTTTTTCCTTTAATTCTTGCGGGAAGTTGTTATCGGTTACTAAAATATCAATATCCGAAAGGGTTGCAAACGTGTAAGGCATTACCTTGCCTACCTTGGAGGTATCCAAAAGCATAATGCGCTTTTTTACGCGAGCGCAAACGTTTTTCTTAATTTCCGATTCGGCAAACAGTCCGCAACAAAAGTGTCCGTCTTCCGTAAAAGCGGTAGCCGCCATAATCGCCGTATCGATATTGATGCGCTCTAAATCGGTAATAGCGGTTTGACCGATGGTGGACATATTGCTGCGGCTAACCTCGCCGCCGAACAGGGTTACCACGGGCATTTTTTTGCGCATAAGCTCGTGCGCGATGGTGATGCCGTTGGTGGAAATAAAATAGTTGAGATCGGGCAGTTCCTTTGCAAAATAAAGGGCGGTAGAACCACTATCGATAAACAGCGAAGTGCCGGGCTCTACAAGGCGCACGGCCTTTTCTGCAATCTGCTTTTTTTCCGCTACTTGAATGGCTGCTCTTCTCGAATACTGGTCCTCGGTTTTTTTAGAAAGCTCCTGCACCGAAACCGCACCGCCGCGCACGCGAACGAGCACGCCGGATTCTTCTAAAGATAAAAGGTCGCGACGGAGCGTCATAGACGAAACGTTGGGGAAGCGCTCTCCAAGCTGCTCTAAAGACATTCTGCCGTTTTTTTCAATTAAATCCTTAATAATACCAATTCTGTTTTCTTTCATTTCGTCCGTCCTTGTCAAGTTTTCTGTTGTGAGAAAATACGCCCTGCGTATAAAAATCGTTCGTTAAATAGCATATCACAAAAGCGTGAAAAAAGCAATAAAATTATGGTAGAAAAAAACAAATTATGAACGGTAATATAAAAAATGTAACAAGCGTTTTTTTCAAACCGCGCCCTGCGGAAAAAAAATAGCGGGATTAAAAAGTAATTCTATTTTTAAATAGAAAAAATTTTTTAACTTTTTCCGTAAAACAGTTGCAATATTTTACAAAGTGTTATACACTTTGAAAAAATGAAAATCGTTGCCCCGCTTTTGGGGTGGAGAAGAACGCGATGGATACTTTCAAATTCGGGTTTTCGGTATTCAAAAAATACCTGCCGCATGCAATTTTCGTCTTTGCTTTACAGCTTGTTGCGACCTATTTTGGTCTTTATTTTGCGCGCGGTCAGCAAATGATTATCGACTACGCTCTTTCCGACGTACAGCCAGGCAGCTCCGTTGGGGGCGTGCTCGGTTTTCTCGTTTCGGGAAAATTCGGTGCGCCGCGCTCGGTTGAAATTTTAATTACCCTGTGCATTGCTTACTTCGTTATCGTATTCACCAAGCATACCATCGTATACGTGGATAGCTTACTGCGTCAATGGTACGGCGTGGAGATGGAAGGGGACTTCCGCCGCGCGGCAATGAAAAAGCTGTACGAACAGAGCCAGCACACCCTTTCCCGTTACAGCGCGGGCGATTTATATACCATTTTAAACGTGGATACCGCACAGTTTAAGGAGCTGTTTTGCACCGTTTTACCCTCTCTGCTTTCCTGCGTAATTACTTACGCAATGAGTATTTACTTTTTAAGCAGCGTTTCCCCCGTGCTCGTTATTGCTCCTTTGATTGCCACGCCCCTTTATGCGTTTGCTTCCTTTTTCTACGTGAAAAAGGCGCGCCGCTTATCGGCGGACATTCGCGACGCCGCCTCCGACCTTACCATGGTGGTTCAGGAAAACATTCACGCCGTGCGCACCGTGCGCGCATACGCGCAAGAGGCAAAGGAAATTGCAAAATTTGCGACCAAAAACCAAAAAATGGACGCGGCGTTTATGCGCAACGTAAAAACGCAAATTCGCTTTGGTATCTTATTTAACAGCTTGCGTTGGGGAACGTTTTTAATTTCCACGGGCGTTTCCGGATACTTTGCAATGAAGGGGGAAATTTCCGTAGGTACGTTTACCTCCTTTAACGCGTACGTTATGATTATTATCAACTGCGTAAACTCCCTCGTTTCCCTTCTCTTTCAAACCCAACAATTTATGGTTGCCGGCGGACGGCTGGAAGAATTTGTAAAAACGGGCAACTTAATCGATTCCCCCTTAAAGCCCGTAGAGCTGGAAGGCAAGCCCAACATCGAAATTAAAAATTTGACCATTTCGGTCGATTCCCAAATTTTACTGGACAACGTTAGTGTTTCCCTGCCCTACGGCAAAAAGCTGGGCGTTATGGGCGTAACGGGTAGCGGTAAATCGGTACTGATTAAAACGCTGACGCGTTTTTTTGAGGCGACAAAAGGCTGTGTTACCATTAACGATACCGACCTGCGGCTATTAGATTTGGAAGAAGTGCGACGCACCTTTTCTTACGTAATGCAAGACGTATTTTTGTTTTCCGATACCGTGGCGAACAACATTGCCTTTTACGACCCAAGCGGCAGCCGCGAACGGATTGAGGAGTGTGCGAAAATTGCCCAAGCACACGACTTTATTTTGAATATGGAGGACGGCTACGATACCGTTATCGGCGAGCGAGGCATAGGCGTTTCCGGCGGGCAAAAGCAACGTATTTCCATTGCGCGTGCGCTGTATAAAAAAGCGCCCGTACTGCTGATGGACGACGCTTCCAGCGCGCTGGATATGACAACCGAGCGCAATTTAATGAAGGCGATTAACGAATATATGGCAGGCGCAACCATGGTAATTGCCGCACACCGCGCAGCCTCCGTTGCCGAATGCGACGAAATTATCTTTTTAGACGGCGGCAAGATTATCGAACGCGGCACGCACGACGAGCTGATGGCGATAGAAGGCGGCAGATACCGTCAAATTTACCTTTCGCAATCGGCAGGAAAGGAGGAAAATTCGTTATGAAACGCAATACCTACAACGTAGACGAAGAACTGAAAACCAGGTTTAATCTCCGCTACCTTCTGCGCATTTTGCGATACGCCCTCCCCTACAAAGCGGCGTTTATTACGGCGTTTGTTACCATTCTTTCCATCGTGGCGCTTTCTATGCTGCGCCCCCTCGTAAACGAATATATTATCGACAAGCTGTTACCAAACCCAGACTACCGTGCGTTTACCGTAATTATCGTCGTTTTGCTTGCCCTTTCCGTTGCCGAAATTGTCGGGGCGGTGGTACAATCCACCCTCTTAAACCGCGCGGGATATAAAATCGTATATCAAATTCGCAACGACGTATTTAAGGTTTTACAAGACTTGGACTTTGATTTTTACGATAACCGCCCTGCGGGGAAAATCGTAGTGCGCGCAACCTCTTATATCGACGAGCTTGCAACTTTTTTTGCGGCGCACCTCGTCAACATGCTCGTAAACGTGCTTAAGCTGATTATTCTGCTTGCCTTTATTTATTTGTACGAATGGCATCTTGCCGTGGTTACGACCTGCACCGTAATTCCCATTTTTCTGTTTATTACGCTTATGCGTAAGCTACTAAACAAGCGCCTTTTTAAACTGCGCAACGCAGATAGCAACCGAGCGGCATTCATTACCGAAAACGTTGCCGGGCATATGGTAATAAAATCGTTTAACCGCAAAGACTTAAACTTAAAAATTTATATGGACGACGTGTTTGAACCCTCCAAACAGCGTTGGCATGCCTTTCTCCGCGTAAACAACCTATTCGGCCCCGGGCTGGAACTATTGTGGAATATCGGAACGATTGCCCTGCTTGCAACCTCCTTCTTCTTAATCGGCAGCCAAACGGTAGGAATTACGCTTGGTACGGTGGTTGCGTTTATGTCCTATACGGCAATGTTTTCCGAACCCATTACCGTTATTTCGGGGGCGTTTCAACAGCTTTCTAACGTATCTTCTTACGTAGAACGCATTTTCGAGCTGATGGATACCGTGCCCAAAATTCGCAATAAGCAAGGGGCGGAGGACGTTACTTATATCCGCGGCGACGTCAGCTTTGAAAACGTGGCTTTTTCTTACGACGGCGAAACGAACATTTTAGAAAACTTTAACTTTACGGCAAACGCGGGGCAATCGATTGCCCTAGTTGGTGCAACGGGCGCAGGAAAAACGACCGTAGTAAACCTTATTAACCGCTTTTACGACGTAACGGACGGCGCGGTGAAAATTGACGGCAAGGACGTGCGCGACTTTACCCTGCATTCCCTCCGTTCGCGCGTCGGCGTTATGCTGCAAGATAGCTTTATTTTCCGCGGAAGCGTAATGGAAAACATCCGTTACGGCAAGGCAGACGCTACCGACGAGGAATGTATTGCCGCGGCAAAACTGATTCACGCAGACGAATTTATTGAAAAAATGCCGCGCGGCTACCATACGAAACTTTCGGAAAACGGCGTGGGTCTTTCGCAAGGCGAAAAGCAGCTGATTAACTTTGCGCGCATCATTTTGAAAAACCCCTCCGTACTTATTTTAGACGAGGCGACGAGCAGCATCGACACCGATACCGAACGAAAAATTCAAGAGGCGCTCAACACCGTGTTAAAAGGCAGAACAAGCTTTATTATTGCGCACCGCCTTTCCACCATAAAGGAATGTGATTGCATTTTATATATCGGCAATAAAGGCATTTTAGAGCGCGGCACGCACGAAGAGCTTTTGGAAAAGAACGGGCTATACGCCGCCTTAACCAACGCCCACTAACGCTTTTATATCATTTTTTGACCGTTTCATCGCCGCTTTTTCCTGAAAAACGAGAAAATGCGGCGATTTTTTTATTTTTGCGCTGTAAAGCGTTGCTTTTTTGGGGCAATTATTCTATAATAATTGCAAGCCAATAAAAAAGGAAGATTTACTATGTTAGATACGAGATTTATTGTAGACAACGCAGAATACGTAAAAACCAAAATGAGCCAAAGAAGCGGCAGCTACGACGTAGACGCCGTAATTGCTTTAGACGCGGAAAGAAGAAGCATTTTACGCGAGGTTGAGGACTTAAAGGCTAAGCGCAACGTCGTTACCAAAGAAATTGAAATGCTGAAGCGCAATAAAGAAAACGCCGACGAAAAAATTGCCGAAATGCGCCGTGGAAACGAACGCATTAAGGAGTTAGACGGCGTTCTTGCAGAAGTAGAAGAAAAACTGACCGCAGCCGTTATGTCCATTCCCAACGTGCCCGACGATTCCGTACCCGTTGGCAACGACGATAACGACAACGTTACACAGCGTGTTTGGGGCACGCCGCGCGAGTTTACCTTTACGCCCAAGGCGCATTGGGAGCTTGGCGAACAAATGAATATTTTAGACTTTGAACGCGGTACGAAAATTTCCGGCTCTCGCTTTACCGTATACCGCGGTATGGGCGCAAGACTGGAACGCGCCGTATACAACTTTATGCTTAACACGCATACTTCTCGTGGGTATACCGAAATTTTCCCGCCCTTCCTCGTTAACCGCGACAGTATGAAGGGTACGGGGCAACTTCCTAAATTTGAGGAAGATATGTACGCCGTAAAAAATACCGATTTGTATTTAATCCCCACGGCAGAAGTTCCCGTAACCAACCTGCACCGCGGCGAAATTTTATCGGACGAAGAGCTTAACATTTCCTACTGCGCTTATTCGGCTTGCTTCCGTGGAGAAGCTGGTAGCGCCGGCAGAGATACCCGCGGCATTATCCGCCAACACCAGTTTAACAAGGTAGAACTCGTTAAATTCACCCGCCCCGAAGATAGCGAAGCCGAACACGAAAAGCTGACTGCAGATGCAGAGGTTATTTTACAGCTGCTCGGCCTCCCCTACCGCGTGCAACTGCTTTGCACGGGCGATACGGGCTTTTCCTCCTCTAAAACGTACGACTTGGAGGTTTGGCTGCCCAGCTACGGCAGATACGTGGAAATTTCTTCTTGCTCCAACTTTAAGGACTTCCAAGCGCGCCGTGCTAACATTAAATACCGCCCCAAGGAAGGCGGCAAACCTCAACTCGTGCACACCTTAAATGGTAGCGGTCTTGCCGTTGGTAGAACGGTTGCCGCTATTTTGGAAAACTTCCAAAACGAGGACGGCTCGGTTACCATTCCCGAAGCACTCCGTCCCTTTATGGGTTGCGACGTAATCCGCTAATTGCGGCGTGCGAATTTGTGCCCTTTTACGAAACGAAAATTAAGTTATGAAAAACGAAAACCGCCCGAAACGGGCGGTTTTTTCTTACCGATAAATCAAGTGGGCTTGCACGGCTTTTACCAAGCGTGTTTTGCATGGTTTTTTCTTGCCGAAAAGATAGCGCAGTTTACGCGCGGCAGCTTGCCGAGGGTTTTACTTTGCCTCGTAACTGTCGCAGCAGGTGCATGCCTCGCCGCCGTTGCAGCAAGTAACGCGAATTGCCTTTAAGCAGCACGCCTTGCCTGCGCGGTTATGCTTACAGCCCTGCACCGTGCAGGAAATTGCTTGATTGTGCTCCATAGTTTTCACCTCCTTAAAAATCTTATTTCCCTTATTATGGGCAAAAAGGGGCAAACTATTGACAAACGGCGCAAAAAAAAGTACAATAGTAATAGGAAATAAATCAAGGAGATATTAGAATATGAAAGTTATTTTAACCAAGGACGTAAAGGGCTCGGGAAAAAAGAACGATATCATTGAGGTAAGCGACGGCTACGCACGCAACTTTTTACTGAAAAAAGGGTTGGCGGTAGAAGCTTCTTCGGTAAACGTAAACTCCGTTACCAACCAAAAAAAGGCGGCTGAATTTCATTTAGAAGAAGAAAAAAAGGCAAACCGCGCTTTGGCGGAAACGCTGAATAAAACCACCGTACAGCTGACCGTAAAATGCGGCGCAAATGGAAAAATTTTCGGTAGCGTAACCAGCAAGGAAATTGCCGATAAGCTTGCCGATATGGGCTATGCGGTAGATAAAAAGAAAATCGTTATGAAAGACCCCATTAAAACGGCAGGCGAATACACCTTAGACGTAAAATTGATGCCGGAAATTTCCGCTAAATTGAAGGTATCCGTTACCAACGCATAAGCGTTCTCCCCCGCTATAAACCATACTTGCTATAAACCGTGGCTACTTGCCGCGGTTTTTTTATTGCCTGGTGGCAAAGAAGAAGCCCCACCCCTTTTTATCTCCGCAACGTATGCGCTTTTTGGCATACGACAAGCGTGCGCGCGGTTTTGGGCGGAAATTTTTGCCGTATGAAAAACAGCACATATGCCGCATTCGCCTTTTATAAATAGCCGCCGCCCTTTTTATGTTTAAGAGAACAGAAAGCGCCGCCCACGGCCGTGGGCGGCGCTTTCTGTTCTCTTAAACATAAAAAGGGCGGCGGCTATTTATAAAAGG
>JAFOHH010000113.1 GCA_017421905.1 Clostridia bacterium | reverse complement strand
AACAACGTGGTTAAAACGCAGGATAAAATGCTGTTGTTTGCAAAAAGCTCGAAAAACGTGCTGGTAAAAAATAACGCGCATTTAACCCTTTCGGGAGAGCCTCTTTGCGGCGTGGAAGCGCATTACACCGAAAACTGCAAAAACGTGCGCCTTATCCCCAAAAACTAATCCCTTCTCGCGCAAGGCGGAAGTGGTTTTGTCCCTTATTTCCGCGCAAGACGGAAGGGAACCTCGGTTCTTTTCTATTCCGCGCAAGGCGGAAGATTATACTTTGCGACCCAAAGCCGCCCTCCTTTTTACGGAGGCGGTTTTTTTTGTCAAAAAAACTGAAAAAGCGATAAAAAAGGAAAAAACTTTCCGCTTGCCGTTTGCTATACTCGTGCAAAAAGGGGAGGGGAAACTGTGCGAAGCATCGTAGTAACGTCGGGCAAAGGGGGCGTTGGTAAAACCACGCTGGTTGCACTACTCGGCAAAGAGCTTGCGCGGCAGGGCAAGCGCGTCGTGGTGGTCGATCTCGATTTCGGCTTAAATAATTTAGATATGCTCTTCCGTGCCGAGCACCGCGTGTTTTACGACCTTTCCGACGTGATAGAAGGCCGTTGTCGCCTAAAACAAGCGCTTCTCACCGACGAAACGCAACCTAATTTGCTCCTTTTGCCCTCTAAAAAGGCGTACCTTTCGCAAGCGATAACGGGGCAGAAAATCCGCGCGGTAATGCACCAGCTAAAGCCTTATGCCGATTTTGTTTTGGTCGATTCTCCTGCAGGAATGGACCTTGGCTTTCATCGCGCAATGCAAACGGCAGACGAGGCAATCGTGGTCGTAACCCCCTCTCCGCTGGCCGTGCGAGATGCCGATAAGGTGCTTGCCATGATGCGCAGCTACGGTATGCAAAGCGCGCGCCTCGTGGTAAACCGCGTGCGTGGAGAGCTGGTTGCCGATGGCGAAATGTTGCCGCCGGAAAGCCTTTCAAAGCTGCTAAAAGCGCGCCTCCTTGGCGCAGTGGGAGAGGAAGAATGCCTATTGCTTTCTAAAAAGCCTTCCCCCACGCTGAAAAGGCGGTAAAATTGCTGGCTACGAGCCTTGTTTCAGATAAAGAAAAAATTTACGATGCAACCAAGGCTTACCGCGGCTTTTGGGGGAGCATTCGCCGCAAAATTAAAAGGAGCGTATAAAATAAAAAGGAGCGTATAATGGATTACCAAGGTTTTTTCCGTTTAAAAAAGACCATAGAGGCCGACCGAAAAAACGGCGCGGAGGGCGGCGAATCGTTACTGCGCAGCGATTTGGTGCGCCTGCTTTCCGAATACTTCGTCCTTTCAAGCGGGGTAGAAGTTGCCGTTACGCCGGAGCGTGGGTATTACGTCGTTACCGTACGGGCGCGTGCCGAGCGAATCCGCCCCGCCCACGTTTTGCCCGAGGAAGGCGTGGCTCTATTCGATCGCCGCAGATAGCGTTCCGCTTTTTTACGATCGGCGTATGGAAAAGCAACTCGTTTGCCAAGGATACTGAAACAGCTGCCCTTTTAAGGCGGCTTTTTTTATGCAATTTTTACAAGGGCGACTTTTTGTATGAAATTTTTAAAAGCGCGGTTAAGAAGGATGCAAAATCGCATTTTCATTAGAAAAATGTAATAATAATGGACTAAAACTTTTGCAGGGGATTGACAAACGGGCAAAAAGGGAATATAATTTTAATGCCTATACAGTTTTAATTTTCCTTTCAGCAGAATAAAGTGTTCTACTTAGGTAAAAGGACGGACGAACTTATGTATTATCAACAAAACGGCTATAACGGCTATTATGTTGCGCAACCTACGCGCAAGTGGTATAACCCCAATCGGTTTACGGCGCGCGCGGCGGCTATTGCGTTTTTCCTTTCCGCATTGCTCCTTACGGGGATGCAGTTCTTTTTTGGGTATTTCGTGCAAATTTCCTTTCCTTACGCTACGGATATCGTCTTTACCTTTTGCTCGCAAGGGCTTATGCTTGCCATTGCGCTTGTTATGGCAAAAACCTGCCGCGTTTCTCTTATGCGGGGCGGCGGCGATTATGCCGAAAAGCCCTACGGCAGTCAAATCGGCGCAATTTTTCTGCTCCTTCTCGGCGTTACTTGGGTGGTTGGACCGCTTTCCGACCTACTCCCCAAGCTAATGTTTACCGAAGAGCAGCTGGAAATCGTTTTGGGAAACAATCCCGAATCGCCCATGGTGCTTGTTTACTTTATCTGCATCGCTACCCTCCCCGCCGTGTGCGAAGAATTGCTTTTCCGCGGCGTTATTTGCAGAGGCCTTACCGAATGGGGTAAAGTGCCTGCGGTAATTCTTTCTGCGCTAGCGTTTATGCTAATGCACGCAAACCCCATGCAAACCGTTCATCAATTTGCGGGCGGCGTTGTTTTTGGCATTATTATGGTAGAAACGGGCAATATCTATTTGTGCATGCTCTTCCACGCCTTAAATAACGGACTGGGAGGATTT
>JAFOHH010000112.1 GCA_017421905.1 Clostridia bacterium | reverse complement strand
TTTTTTTGTCTTTTGCTTGAACATTTTGCCTCGGCGTGCTATAATAAGGCTATCTTAAGGAAAGGAAGAATGGATTATGCAATTAATTGGTAAAAAAGTAGTATTTTTAGGGGATAGCATTACCCAAGGCAGCGGTGCAAGCGAACAGGGAAAGTGTTATGTTTCCTTATTTGCGGCGGCACATCCCGAAGCGGAGGTTATGAACCTTGGCATTGGCGGTACGCGCCTTGCCAACCAAATTGGCACGTATAACGAGTATTACGATACCAACCCGTTTTATACCCGTATTTCTAAAATACCGCAGGATGCAGATTTAATTTGCGTGTTTGGCGGCACGAACGATTACGGCCACGGCGATGCCCCCATGGGCAGCTTTGGCGACGATACCTACGCCACCTATTACGGCGCGTGCTATGCGCTGCTGCGCGATTTGCAGTTAACCGTTCCTAACGCTAAAATTGTCGTTTGCACGCCCATTCATAGAGAGGGGGAATCGAACCCCGCCACCCGTAGCGACGGAAAGTGGATTTTAAAGGACTACGTAACCGCCTTAAAGCAAACGGCGGAATATTTCGCCCTGCCTGTGCTCGATTTATGGTCGGTTTCTGGCATACAGCCCTGCGTTTCCTTTTTAAAAGAACGCCTCGCGCCCGACGGCTTGCATCCTAACGACGCAGGCCATGCCCTTTTGTGTGAAAAGTTCACCGCCTTTATTAAAACGCTGTAATTTTTCAAGGTTAGCCCCCACGTAGCGGTATAAAAGCCGCTCCCATAAGGTATAAAACCCCACAAGGGTATAAAAGCCGCTCCCGTAAGGTTATAAAACCCCCATAATAGTATAAAAAACCGCTCCGTATAGGAGCGGTTTTCGTTTGTCTAAAATAGGAAAATGTAGTTATTCAATATCTAGCTCGGGAGGAACGTCAATTTCGTCCGAAACGTATTTTCCGTTTTTCTTACGCTGACGTACGCATTCGGAAAGCAAATATTCAATTTGCCCGTTGATGCTGCGAAAATCGTCTTCTGCCCACGCGGCGAGGGCGGCGTATAATTTAGCGGAAAGTCGCAGGGGGATTTGTTTCTTTTCGCCGTTCATTAGTATAAGCTGCCAGAATTTACTACGGGTTGTGCATCGCGGTTGCCGCAAAGAACCACGAGCAGGTTAGAAACCATTGCGGCCTTCCGTTCTTCGTCCAGCACTACGGTATCGTTTTGAGAAAGGCGTTCCAGCGCCATTTCTACCATGCCTACCGCGCCGTCTACAATCATTTTTCTTGCGTCGATAATGGCAGAAGCTTGTTGGCGTTGCAGCATAACGGCGGCAATTTCGGTTGCGTAAGCAAGGTAGGTAATGCGCGCTTCGATTACTTCGATGCCTGCATCTGAAACGCGCTCTTGAATTTCGTCGCGAATGCGCAATGCAACCACGTCGCTAGAGCCGCGGAGCGATCCGTCGTCCGCAACGCCGTCGCCCGTGGTATCTACGTTGGGTGCTACGTCGTAAGGGTACAGGCGCACGATGTTTCTAAGCGAAGTATCGCATTGCAAAGAAAGGAATTCTTTATAGTTATTTACGTTAAATACCGCCTTTGCCGTATCTACAATGCGCCAGGTAACGGCAATGCCGATTTCTACGGGGTTGCCAAGGCAGTCGTTAATTTTTTGACGGTTGTTGCTTAGCGTCATAATTTTAAGAGAAAGTTTATTGTTAACCACCGCTTGCATTTTTAAGCTATTGCCGCTTAACGTAAACGCCGCGGGCTCTGCCGTGGAAACGTCGCCGCTTTGGTTCAGCTGCGTGCGTGCCGCAGGGTTTACCGATCCGCAAAAGGGGTTTACCGCATAAAAGCCTTCGCCTTTTAGCGTGCCGATATATTTACCGAACAGGGTAAGAACAAGCGCTTCTTGCGGGCGCAAAATGCGGAGGCCCAAGTAAGGAATCCAGCCCACGCAAAGCCAAATAAGGCCGATTGCAAACAGTGCAATGCCAATGATGGAGGAGGGGTCGTTATCCATCGTAATACCGCCGTAAACGGTTACGCCGATAGCAACGAGATACAGTAAAGAAGTAAGTAACAGCACGCGCATACCGTGCTTTTTACCGGTTAAAATTTTTTCTTGCATAGTGTTTCTCCTTTCAAGTTTCGTTTGTACTATTATGATATCATTTCGATATCACTCTTGTCAACTACTTTTCACAAAATATTTTTTGTTTTTCGAAAGGGAAACGGTCGGGCATAAACGTGCAAAGGCTTTTGGCGCGGGGAAAAGGAGAAACGGTTGGGGGAAAAAGCGCAAAGGCTTTTGGCGCGGGGGAAAGGAAAAACGATTGGGGGAAAATGCGCAAAGGCTTTTGGCGCGGGGGAAAGTAAAAAAGGGTGGGGGAAAAGCGCGAAGGCTTTTGGCGCGGAGGAAAGGAAAAACGGTCGGGCATAAACGTGCAAAGGCTTTTGGCGCGGAGGAAAGGGAAAACGGTTGGGGGGAAAAGCGCAAAGGCTTTGGCGCGAGGGAGGGGATGCTAACCCTTTTCCTTGGGGTTCGCCCTGCCAAGCATCACGTGCTTTTGCATAGGGAGGTAGGTGCTTTTTCTAATTAAGGTGCGGGTGGTAACGCCGCCTTCCGTCGTTTCCAAATAGCAAACGGCGCGAAAGCCTTCCACCTCCTTTTGCAGTAATAGTTCTTCGCCCAAACAAAGGCTTGGAAATTTTCCTTTCTCGTCCCATTCTATAAGGGGCGGCGGCGGAGCAATGCTTTCTACCCGCTCCGAAACGAGGGCGTAGCGTTTGCCGCTCGGCTTTCCGTAAAAGGTAAAGCGCAAACGGCCACCTTGCGTTTCGGCAACCAAATAAACGGGCGTTTCGCCCTCGTTGCATAAAACCAAATCGGCCGTGCCGTAGGAAACCATTGCGTCCCTTGCCGGCGGCACGTAAGAAACGGCCAAAGAGTGCGCGTGCCATTCCTTTACCGTAAGGCCGCAAAGCAGCGCCGCGTTATATAGGGTAGAAGAAACCTGACAAACGCCGCCGCCCACGCCCATTTCGTACTTTCCGCCCGAAATAACCGTTGCAGGCAAAAAGCCGCGTTCCTTGGTGCGCGCACCCACCTGCTCGTTAAAGGAAAGGCGTTCTCCTGCGCCAAGCACCCTGCCGCAAAGCTTTTCCGCCGCCAGGCAAACGTTGTGCTTGCGCTCCGTGCCGGAACGGGAAAAATCGGTGCTGTACCACGCAAGGGGCTGAGTTTGCGCTTTTAGGTCGGCAACGGTAACGTCGGGGCAAAGGGTGCGGTAGGGAACGGAAAGGGTTATCGTGCTTTCTCCCGCAAGGGGAAGGGCGGATAACGCTTGGCACGCCTCGGTTGCTAAAAGCAGTAGGGCGTATTCGTCTACGGCGTAGCCCGTTTTTTCTTCGGTGAAGAAAAAATAGGGCGGCTCTTTGGGCTTAAACTGCATCGTTGCATTTTGCGCAGGTACGCGCTCTAGTTGTTGCAGGTCGGCGGATAGGGCGGGGAAATCGCGCAAGCGGTAGGTGGCGGATAGCGTCAGGTCGGCGCGTTCTCCCTTTTTTACCGATAACGCGCGCGAAAAGAGTGCGGAAAAATCAACCTCACAGCGCAAATGCGGCGCGCTTTTTACGGTGTCGCCGCTTTTTACGGTATCGCCGCTTTTTTCAAAACGCGTTTCCGTTTCCGTGCAAGAAAGCACTCGCTTTCCGCTTTTGCTCGTTATTACGATGGCTCGGCTTTTATATTCTTCTATCATATCGCAAAGGGCAAGCCTTGCCTCTTTTTCGGTACAACCCGTAATATCCACGCCGCAAACGGTAACGTTTCCCCTTACGCGCGGCGCAAAAAACCCTGCCGCAATGGTAGCGGCAGGGAGAAGAAACAGGATTATGAATAGTAGCGTTAATTTTTTTTGCATAAAAAGTCCACCTCGGCAGGGGATAGATGGTGTTCGGGAACGCCCATCTTTTCTCGCCGTTCTTCTCCGTGAAAGTCAGAGCCCACGGTGGAAATAAGACCGTATTTTTTTGCCCAACCGCTATAAAGCTCTCTTTCTCTTTCAGTATGGCAAAAATAGTGCGATTCTATGCCGTCTAAGCCGCAAGTAATTAAGCGGCGCAACAAGGTTTCTTTTTGCTCTTCCGTCATGCGCTTGGTATAGCCGGGGTGTGCCCAAACGGCAATGCCGCCCGCAGATTTAATAAGGCGCACAGCCTCGTCGGGGGACATGCGGCTATCCGGGGCGTAGGCAAGCCCTTCCTCCGTAAAGTATTTTTTCATCGCCCAAAGGTAATCGTCGCAGTATCCCTGCCGTACGATTTGCCGCACGATATGCACCGTGCCGTACATGCCGCGCGCATTGCGGTCAATTTGCTCTTCGTTTAATTTTATGCCAAGCCCTTCTAAATTTTGCAGCATTTTGCGGTTGCGCGTCTCTCGGCCTTGGGTTAGCTCGTCAATTTTGCGGTTAAAGGCGGGCGTGCGATTGTAGTTGTAGCCAAGGATATGAATTTGCTCGCCGTCGTAGCAGGTAAATTCCACGCCGGGGATATAATTAAGTCCGCGCGCTTTGGCGGCGGCAGCGTTTTCCGCTTCGTTTATCGCAACGTCGTGGTCGGTAATAGAAAGCAGTTCTATCCCCAGCCCCTTTGCCATATCCATAAGCTGCTCGGGGGAGTGCGCTCCGTCCGAATAATAACTGTGCATATGTAAATCTGCTCGCATAATAGCCTCGTTTTTGCTTGATGGTGTTATTATATAAAATGTCGCAAAATTTAGCAAGCGTATTTTCCCCGCGGTAAAATAAATTTTCGCCTCGGCAAGCGGAAGGGGATATATGGGCGGCAAGCGGAAGGGAGAATTTTCTACTGCGGCAAGCGGAAGAGTTTTTTCGGCGGCAAGCGGAAGAGGATATATGGGCGGCAAGCGGAAGGGGTTTTCGGCGGAAAGCAAATCGAAACAAATAATTTTTTGATAAGGTATAGGCGTAAGATTGACTAAATTTTCTAAACGTGGTATAATAATCGTCCTGCCAAAAGCAAGCGTGCGGAAGAAGTGCCGCATCGTGCCCTTTTGGACGAAAACGGACGGTGCGATATGACGAGAGCAGAGCTGGAAAAACAACTGGGGATTCGGAACGGCGTAGTGCGCGTGGGTGTACTGAAAAACGATACGCCTACCGAAACCTTTGAGGCGATTGCCAAATACGGATATAAAATTATTCTCGTAATGCATTCCGCGCTCGATCCGCTTACCGTAGACCGTGAAAAGCTGCGTTATATTTTACGCTGTTCGGACGATAATTTAAAAAAGAGGGAGGAGCTGTTTGAAAAATACGCCCTTTTAGACGATTACGAAATCGTAGACCTTCTTTTGCAACATAAAATTTTAACCGTGCCCGAGGTTAAACGTAAAACGGAATGGGCGGCGGAAAAGGGACTTTTTAAAATTACGCCGCTACTGCTTTCTTACGGCAGTAAGGGGACTACGGGCGTGGAAGGCGAAAAGCTGCTTGCCCACTTAAAGGCCGAGCTTGCAGGCAATAAAAAGGGGTGCGTAAAGCACTTTCGAGAATATGCCGAGGACTTTTGCTTTGACCGCGAACTCATTTTGCTTGCCGTAAAAAAGGACGGGACGCTGCTTTCTTACGCCGCGCCCACTCTTCGCGCCGATAGGGAAATCGTGCTAGCTGCCCTTGCCGCCGATACGGGAAAAGGTCGCCCCGTGCTTGCCTTCGTTTCTCGCTCGCTTTACGCCGACGAGGAGGTACTATCTAC
>JAFOHH010000111.1 GCA_017421905.1 Clostridia bacterium | reverse complement strand
GGGCGGAGCACGGAGTTATGCTCCATACAGGTCGTTACGACGTGGTCGCCCTTTTTTAGCACGCCAAACAAGGCGAGATTTAACCCTTCCGTGCAGTTTTTTGTGAAGATAACGCGTTCGTATCCGTAACCGCCGAAAAAGTCGTTTAAGGCATTTCGGCAATCCTGCACGAGTTTGGCGCAGGCGAGAGCGAGCTTGTGTCCGCTCCGTCCGGGGTTGGCGCAAACGCGCAGAGCAGATTGCACGGCGGTAAGTACTTGGTCGGGTTTCCTGCCGCCCGTAGCGGCATTGTCAAAATAAATCATTATACACCTCTTTTTTAGCTTTTTTCATACACTGTACTACAATGAATACAAACGGATAAACCCTACCCGCCTCAAAATCGGGGAACAGCTTATCCCTTTATAATATAGTATTCCAAAGAGGAGGTAGGATATGATAGTTTTGGCGGTTTTCCGTTCGCGTTCGCACAGTATTGATTACGCCGAAAAGCTTAAACAATACGGCGTATCGGCAACGCTCGTTCCCACGCCCAAGGAAGCGCGTATCGGCTGCGGACTTTGCGTACGGCTGGACGGCAGAGATGCGGCAAGAGCGAGCGCAATTTTAAAAACGGGCAAATATTCGTCCTTTAAAGGCTTTTATAAAATGGATTTTGTCGGCGGAAAGGTGTCGCTAACACCCTATTTTTGGTATAAAGAGGGGTAGCAGGTATGCGTTGAATAAAAAATTCGCGCAAAATTTATGGAAATGCTTGCAAAGGAAAAAAGAGTGTGCTATACTAAAAGCGTTATGAAACGAACGGATAAAATTTCGGCGCTTGCCGAACTGGAAAAACTTTATTATGGCGCAAAACCCGCCTTAAAATTTTCTTCCCCGTACGAATTACTCGTTGCGGTTATTCTTTCCGCGCAATGCACGGACGAGAGGGTGAATAAGGTTACGGAAGTGCTTTTCCAAAAGCATAACACTCCGCAAACGATGCTCCTTTTAAGCCAAGCAGAACTGGAAAAATATATTTTTTCCTGCGGATTTTATCGTATGAAAGGGGAGCATATCCTTTCCGCGAGCAAGGATATTATCGAAAAATTCGGCGGCGAAGTGCCCAACACGGTAGAGAAACTAATGAGCCTTGCAGGTGTTGGAAAAAAGACGGCGAACGTCGTCTATTCGGTGGCTTTTGGCGGTGACGCGATTGCGGTGGATACCCACGTTTTCCGCGTTAGTAACCGCTTGGGGCTTGCAAAGGGTGCTACGCCGTTAGAGGTGGAGGCAGGCTTGAATAAGGCAATTCCCAAGGAAAAATGGTCAAAGGCGCATCACTGGCTCATTTACCACGGCAGGCAGGTATGCCACTCCCAACGCCCGAATTGCGAGAATTGTACCTTGAAAGACTTTTGCGATTATGCAAAATCGGGGAAAAATCCCAAGAAAAAATAATAAAGCGAATAATAACCCCTCGTAAACCGCATACTTTGGTTACGGGGGTATTTTTATGCAATCTGGGAACGAAATAACCAAAGGGGAACGCGAGCAGCTGGAAAATTTACGGCAAATGGAAGATTTGGCGTCCAAAAAGGCAGGGATATATTCTCGGCTTTTAATCGACGCCCAACTCGCGCAAAAAATGGAGCAGTTAGAAAAACGGCATAAAGAGAGGGAAATGGCGCTCAAAGAATTGCTTTACGGCAAAGAGAAAAAATCAAAATCAATGGGGCAGGTACGAGGTGAAGAAGAATGAAGCTTGAAAAACGAGAAATTACGCTCAATGAAGCGGACAGTATAAAGGATATGTATTTTTACGAAAAAAGCTTGCAGTTTCGCTATGCACAAGCCCTTAAATTTGCCGAAAGAAAAGAGACGGAAGGGGAAATTTCCCGTCTTCTTCGCGAAACGGAAAAGGACGCCGCGCTCTGCGAAGAGCTTTTTAAGCGTGCACCCAGCGCAATCGGCGGAAAAAATTCCTAAAATTTATGTATAAATAGTAAATTTGACAAAAAATAGAATAAAAGGTTAAAAAAATGCGTTGAAAGCGTGCAAAAACGGCAATTCAGCGCGTTTTTTTGTTGACAAAAATCCTCTTTGATAGTATAATGTAAGAAAATTGAACGGCATAGCCGTTACGAAAGAGGTATCTTATGGCAAAGGAAAAAAAAGAAAAGAAGCCTAACGCTATCAAGAAGTTTTTTGGGGAATTTAAGAAGTTTATCACGCGCGGCAACGTGCTTGATATGGCTGTCGGTGTTATCGTCGGCGGCGCGTTTACGGCTATCGTAAACGGATTGAGCAATTTCGTTTTGAAACCTTTTATTAACTGGTTCTTGGCGTTTATTACCAAAGGGGAAGGATTAGAGGGCGCTGTTACTTTTTTAAGCAAGGTTTTTGCGGAAGACGGTACGATTGATATGGCGAAATCTATCTACCTTGACTGGGGTTCGTTGATTATTGCAGTTATCAATTTCTTCGTTACGGCATTCGTCTTGTTTGTTATCGTAAAGGCGATGAATACTTTTGCCGAAAACAACAAAAAGCTTGCGGCGGAAATGACGGACAGCAAGCATAAGGAAATTAAGAAAATCCGCAAGGAAGAAAAGGTTTCCCGTAAAGCGGCAAAGGCTATCTATGCGCAGCGTTTAGCGGAAGCAGCGGCAAAAGCGGCGGCGGAAGCAAAGGCAAAGGAAGAGGCGGAAAAAGCGGCGGCAGAAGAAGCGGCTCGTATCGCGGAAGAAAAAGCGAACGCGCCTACGGTATTGCTTGGCGAAATCCGTGCGTTGTTAGAGCGTATCGCTCCCCCGCTCCCCGAGGAAAAGACGGAAGAAAATGCTGAAAATGCTGAAAGCGCAGAGGTAAGCGAAGAAGTAGCTGCAACCGAAGCGAAAGCGG
>JAFOHH010000110.1 GCA_017421905.1 Clostridia bacterium | reverse complement strand
GGATCGCTTAAAAATTCCACACTTACAAAACGCATAATTGTTTTCTCCGTTTTTATTGTACTCCCCCACGGCGGCTTTGTCAAGTAACGGGTGGTAAAAATTTCTTTTAGTAAGCGGTTGACCTTTTTATTCGGGTTTGATATAATAAAAAAGGAGGGAAGACTATGTTTGACGCAACGAAAAAAGCTTTAGACCGAACGATAGAAGACTTTTTATTTGCCGATTTTTTAAGAATCGTCGTTTCTTCTCTCGTATATACAGCAACGCTCCTATACCGCATTGTACTTGGTAAGCTGCTTTGGCTGTATTTACCCCTTTTGGCAATAACCGCAATTTATTTAACGGAATACCTGTGCTTTACCAAATACGGAGCAAACCTTAAAATGACGGGAGCAAAGAAAAAAGCTCTTTGCTGGTATCGGTGGACGAAACGAATTTTTACCCTTGCCGTAATTATTATTACCGTGGCTAACCTTGTAGAAACTGCGACTACGGTTTCTGCCCTATCCGTTATCTTTGCCGTATTTTCCGCTGTATGCCTTATTTTACAGCTTGTTTTTGAGTTGATTTCTATTTATATTAAAGCGCGCTTTAGCTTGATTCGGGACGGAGTGAAAGAGGATATTGACGAAATTACCCGTATGGCACAACCCTTAATTAAGCCCTTCCGTTTTATTCAACGCATCGTTACGGGAAAACCAAAAAAACAAGCTGCAGAGCAAGCGGAAACGGATGTCCCCCAACTACAAGAAAACGTCCTTTCTCCGCAAGACGAGCCGCAAGAAAGCGTAAAGAACCCCATACATCAGCAAAGCTTTTTCGCTAGGATTTTCAAAAAGAAAACGCCGCCGCTTGCCATGACGGTAGAAGAGAACGTTTCCCCTTCTATGCCCAAAGAAGAAGTGGGGAAAGACGGTATTACCTATCTGGTTGCCGAGTATTCGGCAGACGATGAAAAACGCAAACGAAAATAAGCATGAAGTTATAAAGCCACCCGATAAACGGGTGGTTTTTCTTTTGAAACGTGACAAAAAAAGGGCGGATTTCCTTTTGGGAAATCCGCCTAATTTTTTCACTATCAATTAGTCCTTAATGAATGCTGCAAACGCTTGGTAGGTTGCATACACGTCGGCTTTAGAAACCATTTCGTACGGGGCGTGCATAGAAATTACGGGAACGCCGATATCTACCGTATCGATATTGAGCTTTGCGATGTATTTAGCAACCGTTCCGCCGCCGCCTGCGTCAATTTTACCGAGCTCTGCCGTTTGATAAACGATACCGTTTTCTTCAAACAAATTACGAACGAAACCAAGGAATTCGGCAGAGGCATCGTTACTGCCACCCTTACCGCCAGATCCGGTAAATTTGCAAATAGTAGTACCGCAGGAAAGAATTGCGGAATTGCTCTTTTCGTAAACGGAAGCAAAGTTAGGATCGTAGCAAGCGGTTACGTCTGCGGAAAGGCACTTACTGTTTTCGCGTACTGCGGCAAAATCTGCGCCCTTTGCTTCTGCAATTTTTTGCATAAGGTCAACGTAAACCTGGCATTGCATACCGGTATTGCCCTCGCTACCGATTTCTTCTTTATCTGCAAGAACGACAAGAGAGGTTCTGTTTCCGGTGCTTTCTAAAATAGCGGTGAGTGCCGGATAGGAGCAAACGCGATCGTCATGGCCGTAAGCGGCAATTAAAGCACGATCGAAGCCAACGTCCTTAGCCTTAAATGCAGGAACAGCGGAAAGCTCTGCGGAGAGGAAGTCGGTTTCCGTCATACCGTATAATTCGTTAAGCTTAGCAAGAACGGTAAGCTTGATTTTTTCCTTAACCTTTTCGTCTGCATAAGGAAGACCGCCAACAACGACGTTGAGATCTTCGCCCGTGATGATTTTTGCTCCCGTTTGCGACATTTGATCTCTACCGAGGTGCGGGAGAAGATCGTTGATGTAGAATACGGGGTCGGTTTCTTCTTCCCCAACGGAAATTTCTACCGTGGTGCCGTTTTTCAAAGCAACCACACCGTGCAATGCAAGGGGAATTGCCGTCCATTGATATTTTTTAATGCCGCCGTAGTAGTGGGTTTTTAAAAACGCCATGCCGTTATCTTCGTATAAGGGAACTTGCTTAAGGTCGAGGCGGGGCGAATCGATATGCGATGCCAAAATGCGGATACCGTTCTTTGCCAAATCTTCTTTACCTACCGTAAAGAGGGCAACGCTTTTGCCGTGTACGTTGTAATATTTTTTATCGCCTACGGAAAGCGTATCGCCAAAGTTATATTCGGTAAAGCCTGCAGCTTGCGCCATACGGATTGCTTCTTTTACCGATTCTCTTTCCGTTTTAGCGGCGTCTAAAAAGGCTTTATATCCTTCCGAATAATCAAAAATTTCTTTGCGGAGCGTTTCGGACGCTTCTTCATATGCGTTTTTCTTTTTATACGCGAGTTCTTCCATTAAAAGAGTACCTTTGCTTTTTTCTTCCATTGTTATTTACCTTCCTTTTGGTTGAAATATTTTTACGTTGGTTTCAGGCAGAATGCCGCCGAGCTCGTTGCGCAGAGCAGGACAATCTCTTACGGTTACACTTACTTGAAACGTTTTTCCTTGTGCTTTAATGCGTACCGACATATCCCCGGGGTAAGCGGCAAGGATATCGATAACGTCTTCTTTTAAATCGGGGCGGTCGTCGGGAATTAGTATTGCCAGACACAGATCGGGCTGCGCCGCTTGCTTTTCTTCCTCTTCCTTCTCGGCAGTTTCCTCTTCGCTTTCAAACTTTTTTAAAGCATCGATGGAAATAGAGGGAGTTTCCCCTTCCTTTATGGTGAGCCTTCCGCTAATTTGAACGATTGCATCTTGCTCGATATCGAATTTGCATTTTTCAAACGCTTTGGGGAAAGCTACACATTCTATTGTGCCGTATAAGTCTTCCACCTGTAAAATGGCCATATACGCGCCGCTGCGCGTCATAACCTTGCGGAGTCCCGTAATAATACCGCCGTAACGCACGTACATACCGTCCTGTAGCGAGGTATAAATAAGGTTGCCATCCTCGTCCTCTTCGGTATCTGATAGCATTTCTGCATTGAAATTATTGCCTTTAAATTGGTCGGCGTAATTTGCAAGGGGGTGGCCTGAAATATACACGCCGCAAACCTCTTTTTCGTGAGCAAGCCGTTCTTTTGCAGAATATTCGGTAAGATTGGGATATTTTACCGTGATAGTGTTTTCAATCATCGAGCCAAACAAGCTCATTTGATTACTTTCCCTTTGGCGAGCGATGGCCGTAGCTTTGGCAAGCACCTCTTCGTAAATTGCAATAAGAATGCAACGGGAAACACCAAAGCAATCGAATGCGCCTGCATAAATGAGGTTTTCTACCAAGCGCTTATTAAGCAGCTTTAAATCGCAACGAGCGGCGAAATCTTCGAAGGAAGTAAATTTGCCGTTTTTCTCGCGCTCTTCAACTAACGTATCGATTGCGCCGACGCCAACGCCTTTTACGGCTGCAAGGCCAAACCGAATTTTCTTATCCTTTACCGTGAAAAACGCTTTACTTTCGTTAATGTCGGGCGGAAGAACTTCGATTTTCTCCTCTTTTGCGTAGGTAACGTAGTTTTGAATTTCATCGCTGTTAGTGATGCGGTTGTTTAGAACTGCCGTGATAAACTCCGGCTCGTAATAACACTTTAAATAAGCCGTTTGATAGGTTACGAGCGAATATGCCGCCGCATGCGACTTGTTAAAGGCGTATTTTGCAAAATCTTCCATTTCTGCCCAAATTTGCATAGCAACGTCTTCGGGCACGCCGCGTTTCAAACAACCGTCGATTGCAGTAGAAACTTTACCGTGGGAGTCGACCGATTCCGGTTTCCCATTTAGGAAAATGACCTTTTCCTTAATCATATCGTCGACCTTCTTTTTACCCATCATACGGCGTACCATATCGGCTTGGCCGAGCGTATAACCTGCAAGCGACTGTACGATTTTCATAACCTGCTCTTGGTATACGATACAGCCGTACGTTTGCTTAATAATGGGCTCTAATAAGGGGTGAGCGTAACGAATTTTTTCCGGATTGTGTTTGTTGCTAATAAAGCGCGGGATAGAGTTCATAGGGCCGGGTCGGTAAAGGGACACGGCTGCGATAATATCTTCTAGGCACGTGGGGCGCAGCTTTTTCATAAAGTCTTGAAAGCCGCCCGATTCAATTTGGAAAATTGCTTTGGTATTACCGGAGGAAATGAGTTCGTATACCTTTGCGTCATCGTACGAGCAGTCGTCGAAATTGACTTCTACGCCGTAGTTTTCCTTAACGTATTCGATACACATTTTAATATCGGTTAAGTTTCGCAGACCTAAAAAGTCCATTTTTAAAAAGCCGAGGTGTTCCAGCTCTACCCCCGTGTATTGGCTGGTAATATCGTCGCCGTTACGGGAAAGGGGCATATGGCGGTCTAACACGTCGTGACCGATGATAACGCCGCATGCGTGCGTGCTGGACTGGCGCGGCATATCTTCTAAAATCATAGCGACGTCTACGACTTTTTTAATATCTTCGTTGGTTTCGTAAAGCTCTACGAGTTCGGGAACGGAATAATCTACACCGTAGTCCTTCGCGCCCTCTTTGGGGTGGTACTTGCCAAACACCTTCATTAAAATATTGGGGCGTTTGAGTTCGATTTCCTTTCCGTTTTTGGTGATTTTGTTGGGAATGGCTTTGGTTACCTTATCCATTTCGGCATAAGGGACTTTTAGTACGCGGCCTACGTCTTTAATAGCGTTTTTAGCTGCCATTGTGCCAAAGGTGATAATTTTAGCAACGCGGTTTTCCCCATACTTGCGGCGAACGTATTCGATAACCTCTTGACGGCGCGAATCTTCAAAGTCTATATCGAAGTCGGGTGCGCTAACGCGTTCGCTATTCAAAAAACGCTCGAAATACAGATCGTATTTTAAGGGGTCGATATCGGTAATACCGATTAAATATGCAACGATAGACCCTGCACCGGAGCCTCTTCCCGGACCAACGGAAATACCCATTTCGCGCGCGGCGTTGATGTAGTCCCAAACGATAAGGAAGTATTCAATATAGCCTTGCTTTTCGATAACGGCAAGCTCGCTTTCGATACGCTCGCGAATTTCGGGCGTTTCGCCCTTATATTTTTTTTGAATGCCCGCATTGATGAGATCGCGCATAAAGGCGATGGGAGTTTGCCCCGTGGTGGGCTCGTAGCGCGGGAACATATAATGCCCGTATTGAAAGGCAAAATTGCATTTTTCGGCAATTTCCAGCGTGTTGAGGAGAGCCTCCTCTTCGTCGGGGAAAATTTCGCGCATTTCCTCTTCCGTTTTCATATAAAACTCGTCGCAAGGGAAACGCATCCGCTCGGGATCGTCAAAATTCGTGCCCGTTTGTACGCAAAGAAGAACGTCGTGTGCGTTGGCATCCGACTTGTTGACGTAATGCACGTCGTTAGTGGCTACCGTTTTTACGTTGTATTTTTTAGCATAGGTGCGGAGAAGCTTGTTTGCAAACAATTCTTCTTCCATGCCGTGGTTTTGCAATTCTAAATAAAAGTCGTCGCCAAATTCGTTTTTAAACAAACGAACGAGTTCCTCTGCCCTATCGTAATCGTGATTTAAAATGGCTTGCGGAATATCCCCCGCAATACAGGCGGAAAGACAGATTAACCCTTCCTTGTGCGCAAAAAGCGTTTTAAGGTCGATTCTCGGCTTATAATAATATCCGTCGCGAAAGGCGATTGCGTTGAGAAGGCTGATATTTTTATAGCCTTGCTCGTCTTTTACAAGGAGCACGAGGTGGCGAAGCTTTTGTTTCACGTTTTGTGTAAGATCGTCGCAAATATAAAATTCCGTGCCTAAAATGGGCTTAACCTTGCTGCCTTTTGCCGTGCACGCATCAAAAAAGGCGCATGCACCGTACATGTTGCCGTGATCGGTCATTGCTAAAGCAGGCATGCCCAGCTCGTTTGCCCGTTTTACGATTTGCGAAATGCGCGCAGCACCGTCGAGCAAGCTGTATTCGGTATGGACGTGTAAATGGACGAAATTACTCATAATATACCTCTATTATAATTATATCATCTTTTCTTGGGAAAAGCAAGAGCAATGATGCGATTAAAAATAGAAAAAAGCACCCATTTTTGGATGCTTTTAAAAAAATGAGCCGAGAAGGTAGATAACCGCCCGCAATTGCGTTATGGCAAAGAGTTTTCCTCGCCGTAATAGGCTTTTTTGTAGAGGGTGCGAATTTCCTCCATTAGCGGATAACGTGGGTTTGCCCCGAGGCATTGATCGTCGAACGCCTCTTTTGTCATTTCGTCCAACGCGGCAAGAAAACGCTCTTCTTCCACCCCGCATTCACGCAAGGTTTTAGGAAGATTAAGCCTTGCAATTAACCCTTCTATTTGGGCTAGTAGAGCTTGGAACTTCTCTTCTTCCGTATTCCCCTGAAAGCCTAAAAAATCGGCAAGGTCTGCATAGCGTTGCATGCTTTGTGGATGATCGTACTGGGGAAAGGTAGCCATTTTTGCAGGCTGTGCCGAGGCATTGAACTGCAAAACGTGGCGGATAAAAATTGCGTTTGCCACGCCGTGCGGAATATGAAAAAACGCCCCTGCCTTGTGCGCCATGGCGTGGCAAAGCCCCAAAAAGGCGTTGCCGAACGCAATTCCTGCCATGGTAGCGGCGCGCGCCGTTTTTTCACGCGCATCCATATCGATATTTCCCCTTTCGTACGCTACGGGTAAATATTCAAACAGTATTTGCAATGCTTCTTTAGCGAGGGCGGTTGTAAACTCGGTTGCCATAACCGAGCCGATGGCCTCTAACGCGTGTACTACCGCATCAATTCCTGCCGCCGCCGTAAGAGATGGAGGTGCGCTTTGCGTTAATTCGGCGTCTATTACGGCGATATTTGGCAGTAAGGCGTAGTCGGCTACGGGGTGCTTTACGCCCGTTTTTTCATCCGTGATAACGGCGAAGGGTGTTACCTCGCTACCCGTTCCGGCAGTTGTGGGAACGGCAACGAACAATGATTTTTTAACGCCCTCGGGATACCCAACCGTGCGCTTTTTAATATCCATAAAGCGAAGGGAGGCATCTGTAAAATCCACCTCCGGATTTTCGTAATACGCCCACATAATTTTTGCCGCGTCGATTGCAGAGCCGCCGCCTACGGCAACGATAGCATCGGGGCGAAAGGCTATCATTTGCCTTGCCCCTTCTTTTGCCGAGGCAAGCGTTGGATCGGGCTGCACCTCGAAAAATACCGTGCTTTGCATGTGATGCTCGTTTAAAATATCCACGATTTTTTGGGAAAAACCCATTTCGTGCAGGGCTTGATCGGTTACGATAAATACACGGCTTTTACCGTATACGGTTTTTAACTCCCGCAAGGCAGAAGATAGACAGCCGCGCTCGAAATAAATTTTTTGCGGTGTTTGCAGCCAAAACATATTCCCCCTTCTCTTTGCTACCGTTTTAACGTTTAAAAGATGGCGCACGCCTACGTTTTCGCAAGTAGAATTTCCGCCCCAAGACCCGCAGCCAAGCGTGAGCGAAGGCGGCAGGCGAAAGTTGTATAGATCTCCTATTCCGCCTTGCGCGGCAGGAGTGTTGACGAGGATGCGACAAGCCTTCATGGTCTGCGCACAGCGCGTAATTTTTTCCTTCGCGGTGCATTCGCTAGCATAAATTGCCGCCGTATGCCCCTTTCCGCCGCCGTTTAAAAGGCTTTCTGCCAAAAAAAGAGCCTCGTCGAAGGTTTGCGCACGGTAAAAGACAAGCACGGGCGCAAGC
>JAFOHH010000109.1 GCA_017421905.1 Clostridia bacterium | reverse complement strand
GTCAGCTCCATATTATGGAAGGGTTCCCGAGCGGCCAAAGGGGGCAGACTGTAAATCTGTTGTCTTCGACTTCGGTGGTCCGAATCCACCCCCTTCCACCAGAAAAAAGCACTTCGTATGAAGTGCTTTTTTCTTTGCTTTTTTCTATGGTAAAATAAGAGAATATACTTTTTTTCCTCCTTTGCTTGCCAAACGATAAATAAAGTGGTATACTTATACAAAATTACCGCTATTACATAGCAAAATATCTTTTTAAGGAGATTTACTTATGAATATTGCTGTTGCTCAATCCGGCGGCCCTACTTGCGCCATTAACTCTTCCCTTCTCGGTGTATTGAAAGAAGGTTTAAAACACAAAGAAATTAAAACCGTTTACGGTGCAATTAACGGCATCGTTGGCGTTATCAATAACGATTTCGCCGACCTTACGCAAGCCGCAAAGGATTTCCCCGATATCGACTTAATGCGTCAAACCCCCTCTTCTCTGCTCGGTTCTTGCCGCTATAAGCTGCCCGACCCCGAAAAAGATCCTTCCGCATACGAAACCATTGCGCAAAATTTGGAAAAGAACGATATCGGTGCGTTTTTCTACATTGGCGGAAACGATTCGATGGACACCACCAACAAGCTTTCCGCTTATATGAAGAAAACGGGACGCAACATTAAGGTTATCGGCGTACCCAAAACGGTAGATAACGACCTTTGCGAAACCGACCACACGCCCGGCTTTGGCTCTGCCGCAAAATACGTTGCAACCACCGTTTCCGAAGTAGCGCGCGACAGCCTCGTATACAGCATCCCCAACGTTACCATTATTGAAATTATGGGTAGAAACGCAGGCTGGCTTGCTGCCTCTGCTTGCGTAGCGCGTGCCAACGGCGAAACCGCTCCTCACCTCATTTATTTGCCCGAAGCGGAATTTTCCAAGGCAAAATTCCTTGCAGACGTAAACGCCGCTTTAAAACAATATCTTTCCGTAGTCGTAGTCGTTTCCGAGGGTATTCAATTAGACGGTACGGTTACCGAAGGCAAGGTAGACGCGTTTGGCCACGGCGCACTTGCAGGCATCGGCAAAGAATTAGAAGCCGTTGTAACGAGCGAAATCGGCTGCAAATGCCGCGCCATTGAGCTTAGCGTAATTCAACGCTGCGCATCGCACATTTCCTCCCTTACCGATATTGAAGAATCGGAAGAGGTTGGCAAGGCTGCCGTTCGCGCAATGCTCGCAGGCGAAACGGGTAAAATGATGGCGTTTAAGCGCATTATGAACAACCCCTATACCGTTGCGATCGAGCCCGTAGACGCTTGCCTCGTTGCAAATAACGAAAAGAAATTCCCCTTAGAATGGATTACCGAAGGCGGCAACAACGTAAAAGACGACGCGCTTGCTTACTTCCTCCCCTTAGTAAAAGGCGAACAAGTATTAAAAACGGTAAACGGTCTCCCTGCTTTTTATCGCACCTTTAACAAACAATAATTTTATTGACAAGTACAACTGCTTGGGGCTCTCCCCTGGTTTTTGCACAAATTTATCGTTCCCCCTTGACAAGGGGGAACTTTAGTTTTATAATACCGTATTATATAATACAACGGCTTTGCACCTTACGAAAAAGGAGATTTCATGAAGTCTACCATACATCAAACATGTATCCAATCCTTAACCACGTTTCTTACGAAACACCCTAACGAAACTAGAAAAGCTGTGCTTAACGGTGCGTATGCCCTGCTTGCGGGAAACAAGAAAAATCCCGACCTAGATGTGCGCAGTGCCCTTGGCACGGCTCTAAACGATTTGGTTGCAAGAGGTGACGTAAAAAAGGGCGCAAACGGAACGTATTCTTTGAAAAAAGAGGCGCTAATTATCGTAGAAGAAAGCCACGTTGCCGCGCGCATTTCACAAATGCTCTCCGCAAACGCCATGGACAAAGAAGAAATTTTCCGTTCCCTGCAAAAACATTTCGGCACGACAGCAACCCCCTCCTTAAAGGACGACAACACCTTGCGCTCCACGGCAGGCACTATTCTTAGTAAAAGCATAGAGGAAGGCTCTATTATCCTTTCAGGAGGAAGTTATTCTCTACGCCCCTCTTCGCAGCAACAACTGAAAGGTTCGATGCAAGAAAACGACTTTAAGCCCCTTTTCCTTGCGCGATTACACGACATGGGCGGTCCGTTTTTTGAACGGTTTACGGCGAACCTTCTTGAAAAATACTACCTGATGACAGGAAGAGAGGTAATCGATTGCGAAGTTTCGGGGGGCAGCGCTGACGGAGGCGTCGACGTTATTATTGATACAGAGGACGAACTTGGCTTTATTGAACACGTTTTAATACAAACCAAATGCCACAAAACGGTGCACACCACCGAAAAAGACATACGAGAATTTTACGGTGCAATGCACGCCCAAAACGGTAGCCGTGGCATTTACGTAACAACGGCAACCTTTCATCCCGGCGCACAGGCATTGTTAGATAAACTAAACAACTGCATTGGTATTGATGGCGATAAACTATTTGAACTGGTAAAGAAAACTACATACGGCATCCACAAAACCAAACGAGGCCTAACCTTTGATGAAACTGTTTTTGTAAAATAATGACTTTTTCCTTCTTTTAGTATAACGGAAGCGGTAATAAACCCCTTTCTGCAAGGAGAATTTATGAATTTAAATTTAAACGAACTCTACTGGCTATTAGATATTTTTATTGCGGCGCTGCTCGGCTTTTTTATCGGCTGGGAGCGTAAAATCCGCTCGAAAGAGGCGGGGATCCGCACCCACACCATCGTTTGCATCGGCGCATCTCTTATGATGGTTATTTCCAAATACGCCTTTGGTAGCGAAGCAGACAGCGCACGCGTTGCGGCGCAAATCGTGGCGGGAATCGGCTTTCTCGGCGCGGGAATTATCGTTTATAAAAAGAACGTCGTGCACGGATTAACTACCGCTGCAGGTGTTTGGACGACGGCAGGAATCGGCATGGCGTGCGGCGGCGGACTGTATCTCGTGGCCGTGGGCGCAACCCTTATTTTGGTTTCCACACAATGGCTGTTACACCGCAAAATTTTTAGCCACAAACGTTATTATTCCATTAAAATTACCTTTACGGAAAGCAATAACGAGCGGGAAATCGTTAAAAAGCTATTTGGAACGGAGCACTATAAACGCCTGATTATCGAGCGCAAAGACGGCGCATTGTTATACAAAGCCCTTTTAAACACCGACGTAGAATATTCTTCTGCCCGCCTAGATGAAATTATGAAGTCGCACGATTTTATCCTTTCTCTCGAACGGTGCGACGACGAGTAATCGGCTTTTTCCCTCCCCTTTTCGCATTGCTCCATCTCCCCATCGATTAGAAATGCCGCAAAATGGAAATTTTTGCGGCATATTTTTATAAATTTTTCAGGAAAGTGTTGACTTTCCCCCATAAAAGGCATATAATTGTTTCATATTAT